>JAZUKH010000181.1:0-11857 GCA_045643185.1 Myxococcota bacterium
AAAATGTCACGTTTCACAAACTCGTTGGCAATATATATGATGGGGGCCTCGGCGATAGCCTCGTGTAGGTATTAAACCTACACACTTGGTTGCAATAAGGCATTACGAAAACAGCAAACGAAGTTAAAAAAATATTCACAAATGCTGAAAAAAAATGTCACGTTTCACAAACTCGTTGGCAATATATATGATGGGGGCCTCGGCGATAGTCTCGTGTAGGTATTAAACCCACACGCTCAGTCGAAATAAGGCATTACGAAAACAGCAAACGAAGTTGAAAAAAAATACACAAATGCTGAAAAAAAATGTCACGTTTCACAAACTCGTTGGCAATATATATGATGGGGGCCTCGGCGATAGCCTTGTGTAGGCGTTAAACCTACACGCTTGGTTGCAATAAGGCATTACGAAAACAGCAAACGAAGTTAAAAAAAATTCACAAATGCTGAAAAAAAATGTCACGTTTCACAAACTCGTTGGCAATATATATGATGGGGGCCTCGGCGATAGCCTCGTGTAGGTATTAAACCCACACGCTTGGTTGCAATAAGGCATTACGAAAACAGCAAACGAAGTTGAAAAAAATACACAAATGCTGAAAAAAAATGTCACGTTTCACAAACTCGTTGGCAATATATAAGATGGGGGCCTCGGCGATAGCCTCGTGTAGGTGTTAAACCCACACACTCGGTCGAAATAAGGCACTTATCGACAGCCCCCAACCAAACACGCGCTACGAAACTGATTCATCATTCGTATGTTCATTCAACGCAATTAAACTTCCCAGATGCATCCTTGTCACATTTTCCACAAGGCTTAAACCTCGACGTTCCATCTTTCTGACAAGTATGTAAATTATTACCGTCACACCTGGTTTCGCCCTCCTCGCAAGAAGGACAACGCTGACCATCCTCACTACATTGATGAAGCACATAGCACATATCCGGATTAGATTTACGGTCCTTGTACAACATGCCATCAATACATGGAGTGCTCGAACATTGACCATTTGTTTCATCACAAACGGCATTGCTATCACACATCTTCTTTAGAACCAGCTCTTCATTCTGACATTCATAAAGCGCATTGTCAGACATGTTACATTCGAATGTGCCCGCATCACATTTCTTGGGCGCACACGGTTCTGCAGCGCCCTCACGACACGTCTGAGAAAACCCACATTCTTCAAACTGGCCATCATAACGTCCATGCACACACTCCCGATAACCAGTCAAATGGTCATTACACTGATATTGTCCATCGGTACAATCAGCTGGTTCGCATGATGAAACATTTGAAAGGGTTTTACACAATTTTCCAGAAGCCCAACAATCCGTTTCGACCCACTTGCCCGTTTCTGAACAAGTTTTCAACACGTCACCCTCACATTGCGTGGTTCCTGGCCGGCACTCTCCGGCTTCGCAACTGACAGACGCTTCAGAGATCAAAACGCAGTTTGGCGTTTCGCTCGCACACGCCTTCGATTCATATTGGCCAGTGCTGACGTTACATACATACTCCGTATTGCCAGAGCAGTAGCCGCTAGTTTCCAAGCAAGCACACGCGGGTTCTTTCGCGACGTCACTATCCGCAACACACGTCAGGTGATCCGCACAAGTCTTCAAGTCGACAAACTTGCCATTTGAACAGCCTTGAATCTTATCACCAGCGCATTGATACGTTCCAGGGGTACACGTGTCGCACGTGTATTTTTTGGACGATGAATCAAACATACAGCTCAGTTCCTGATCAACGCAGTCCTGTTTCAAACGCCACTGGTGATTTTTGCAAAAAAACAGTCGATCGTCTTTGCACATGTCAGGCGAACCGTCGACGCAATCCCCCGATGGCGGCGCAATGACGCAGGCGGCATAGCCGTCGGCGTTTTCACCACAAACCATGCCAGGCGTCAAAGCACAGTTCTGTTTGCTCACCATTTCACCGTCACGACACACCATCAAAACCGATTTCGACTCATCACAAGATTTACGACCAACCAGACACGACTGATTCAACGTGTCATACGAACATCCTACGGAAAACAAAACCAGTGAATTAAGGCATACGATCATCAAACCACGTCGCATAGCAGGCCTCCAAAAATATTTATCTACAATATTACAATACAAAGCACTATTATTTATTTGTTACTTCTACTCCACAAACACTTTTTATGCTCATTTCATTTTTATCTTTTGCAATAGAAACATCATCACATAGTCCGATAAAATAATACCCACCATTACTTTTCGCATATATAGCGCCATTATCAGCGCAATATGTCAAATTGATACTGCAAATTTTCTCCAATTCTGTTTCATTAAATTCCTTTTTACACACATGCGCATCACCATGATTTACAATATATGTGTTCACAATTGAGTCATTATTGAATATTGACGAAATTACCTCATTAGAGCCCTGATCACATTTACAATCAACAACCGGATCTTTTTGAGAAATCAAAATTAAACCGTTACCACCATCAGCACATTTATATTTAGGAGCTTTTTGCAACGTTGATTCACATTTTCCCTCTATACACTTTCTACCATTTTCGCAATTATTCTTCATCACCGTATGCCCATTATTCATATCGCAACTTATGAGTACATCACCTTCACACCTTTTATCTTGATCGGTACATTCTGCGCAACCACTTTTATCATCATTGCATCCTTGGTAACATTGTTTGCCATTACTCAATATACCATCATTACATGCGAGAATTTGTTCTTGAGCCGAATCGCACGTGTGTGTGTCTGCATGACAATTTGCTGCTTCACAAGGCGTTTCATTCGTTTTCTCACCATTTGCACCGCACTGGTATAATGCATTGTCTATACAATACCACTGATCTTTAATACACTGGCAAGAGGGTTTACTCTTTGGGTCTTCAAAAACACACTCCGTTTTGTCGGGGCAACTTTCTTTTATGTCCTGCCAACGCCCCTTAACACACTGCTGCATATTTAGTTTATCACATTGGTAAGTATTCTCTTCGCACTCTCTCTTGACGCATTGGCCAGACTTATCTTGTTCCTGACGACATATCTCATCCGTTTCACAAGTAACAGTCTGCCAAGTTTCGTTGACACATTTTTGATGCTCACCAGCTTCGGTACAACGTTCCTGATCTGTCACGCACTCGCCTTTAGTGCAGTAACTCTTGCTATCTTCACCCTTAACGCATTTTTCGCCTTCAGCGCATGGCTTACGATCAAAGCCATCCCTAGTGGCGTTACACGTCAGCAAATCATCACCTTCGCAATACGTGTCTTCCTTCAGACACTGGCATTTCGGTTGAACCGTATTTTGCGATGGGTCTTCCATAATACAGCGCAAATGCGTCGGGCAAGTTTCAAACTTACGATACTTACCTTCACCACACGCCAAGACCTGATTTTCACGACACGCAAACGTCCCAGAATCGCAAGTGCCGCAAACATTTTTCCCTTCCGAGTTTTGCATGCAAATATTGTTGTCTTTCGGGCATTCAGTTTTAAGCGACCAGCGACTGTCCTTACATCGGAAAAGAAGGTCATGGTAACATTCATCGCTCGAACTTCCTTCACAGGCTTTGGGAGGCGGCTCAAAAACGCAATCCGGTCTTCCCTTATCATCCGTACCGCAGATCTTTCCTTCATTAAGACAATTCATGCTATCAACAAATTTGTTATTCTGACAAATTCTCAAAATATTGATATCACTAGGACATTGCGTCTGACCATCAAAACAAGCCCTATCCTCTGTTTCATTTTTTTTATCATCGATGTCGTACGAACAGCCCGTCGAAAGGACCAACGCGCCCACGATAGCCATGACAAATTGATGTTTCATAATGAACCTCCGCTAAATGTTTATGACTTATATCCCAATTGACATTTATTAATTTATTGTACTACACATTTCTGATAGATTATTAATTGAATCATTCGTCAGTTCTTTCGCCTGACAGAATCCAACGTAATAATATTCATTTTTCTGGTATTTTATGTAAACTGCCCCTTCAAACAAACAATAATTTTTGTTATTATCACATATTGTTGTATCGTTTAAATTCAACTCAACCAAACAGATATTCATGTCTCCATTTGTAGCAATATCATAAGTTATTTTATCATCATTTGACATGACACTCGAGATGGTTCTATCAGTACTACATCCTGAACATTGAATACCATTGCTAAGCTGAGTAGCGCCATTAAAGGGACAATACGCTTTCGGCTTACACTGATTGAAATCATCAACACAGACCCATCCCTCAACACAGGGCATCTCGCTCCACGTTCCGTCAGAGCAACTAAGCACTTTTGTATGGTCGTCTGAGCATTTTTTCTCTGCTTCTTGACATTCAGGCTGGATTAATCCATCACAACTAGGCTCGCTGCCAGCCCCCATATTACACCCTACGCACTCATAAGATTCCCAGACCTTGTTACCATCATCAGATTTTGTGCAGACCAATGCCTGGTCGACATTTTTCTGACTGCATGCATACCCACCTGGCTGGTCGCATGGGCATCCATCATGAACTACGTCACATTCATCGCCAACAGGTTCACAACTGGCGGGATTAGTTCCCTCCTGAACGCATATTTGATTACCTTCGCATGACGACGCCGTCCAATGCCCTTCATCATCGCATGTAGCAAGCTTACCGTCTTCTTCACAGCGTTTTTTGCCGGGAACACAATCGTTGATCGTGCTCGTGCACACGGCAGCGCCAGGAATATCCTCAACGCATTTTCGGCCATCTGCATTGCAATCCACTTCGTCATACTGACCATCTTTAGTACAGATCATCTGTTTATCGCCATCGCAGTATGATTCTCCCGAAATGCATTTACACGCAGGCATAGTTTCTTGTTCACCATCAGCTTCACACATCGTACGTCCAGCACACGTTTTAATTACCGTATAACGTCCACTCTCAGAACATGCCATGATCTGGTTGACCTGACACCTGTAGGCGCCTTCTTCACACTTAGGACTGCAACCTGCTTTACCCTCGGCATCCGGCATACAGATCAGATCATCTTCAACGCAGTCTTGTTTAAGCGACCACTGGCCTTTCTTGCAGCGAAACAAACGATCTTTGCTGCACGCATCCTCTGCGTTACCTTCGCACGGCAAAGCCGGCGGTGCAAACACACAGCCGACAGAGCCGTCCTCTTTTTGACCACAAACTTTGCCATTTTGCGCGCAGTCCATCTCATCCTCAAATGCATTTTCGTGGCAACGTTGAAGGATCTCAGTTTTCGGATAACACTGCATTTGACCTTCAAAACAACCGACCTTATCATCAATGTCGTACGAACAGGCCGATATCAAGGCAACGGAACATAGCGTAGCTGGCAACCACTTGTGTTTCATGATCAAATCCTCCAACGGAACCGCATTGAGCGGTCGTGCGCGGCACCAGGTCTTTTTTTGGCACCACAGCTATAACGAACAAATACAGTTATTGCACCCGCACCGTCATGGCTCACGGCGACTAAATAGGGTATCGCAACATACAATCTAGGAATGAGTTTAGCGTGATTGGTCGCAGTTTGCAAACAATCCATCACGCGCATCGTCCAAGCGGCACCCATTCATAGAGCGCCCACCCAAACTTGTCGAGCCATCACCGTGTCAAAAAAGCAGAACGATCACGGTCATGGCTCACACTCGCCACATACACCAGCGCCCACACGACGCAGATGTGTGTCATTATTATGGCTTTGACGAATAAATCACAAATTATTGTTCATCTGTAGGCGTTGCCCCTTCTTCAGATTCAGAACAAAAATAACCATTATTATTATCTAATTGACAACCAAAACATGGCTTAACAAACAGCAAATCAACAGTTTTTCCTTTTACTTTATTAACCTTGTATACCAAATTATTATCACAGTAGTAATTACCAACCGTATATTCATCATCTTTCTTTATATCTATTGATTTAATACAATTATTCTTATTACAAGTTGTGCATATATTAGAAAGTTTCTCCTTCGTCATATTATCCTGAATACTGTTTCGATCATTATCTAAACATGAATAACGCGATACACAAGCATCACCATCTTTTGAACAATATTGCGATCCATCAGAAGAACAAGCTGTAGCCTCCTCCCATTTTCCATCTTTGCATGTACTGATCATACCGTTATCACGACATTTTGTTGTACCGGATTTACATTCATTACAAGTTTTATTATCCTTCGCACATCCAAATTCACATTTTTGTGAATCGTCCACGGCGCCGTTCTCGTTATTACAACTTATTATTTGACCCTTACCAGAATCCAACACATCACAGCGTGTAGCTTGAGCATCAGGACAAGCCGCACACTTGGTCGAATCACTCGCATCGCACCCCGCGTAACAGTTATGACTGACATCATCCGTGATCTTACCGTTCTCACACGCATAAACCGCGCTCGATCCAGTTTCCTCATCTACAACACATTTAAATTGACCATCACAATCATCTTCGGCCTGAGATGACGGATTTTCAACCGGTGACTCAGTGGTATCTTCAGACTTACATTGATTCGTCTTTGGATCGCATCCTTTGTTTTGGCAATCATCGACGACTTGCAATTTATCCTCTGCACATTCTTTAATTATTCCATCATCTGGGTCACAGTATTGACCCTCTTTTATACATTTTTTACCATTATCTGTCGTTTTCAGACATTGCGCTTCGCCATCTTTTATCGTGCAACTTTCAGAGTTTGAGCAGTTGAGGTATCTTCTTCGTCCATTGTCGCAGTGAAAACCGTTAAGCTCATCTGTGCAATGATCTTTGTCACACTGCGCTTTCACACAAGCAGCGGGCTGATCATCCGCTATTTTCTCACACAGCGGCTTAGCCCCCTCACAAGGCTTCTCTTTCCATTGTCCGTTCTCACAAACGATCAACACTTCAGCCCCAGGTTCACCACCACATTTGGTCGCGCCGTCCGCACAAACACTACCATCCGGCATGCATGAAGCCTTGTCCGAGCCATCTTGATCACTCACACACTTCGGCTTATCGCCCGAACACTCGGATTCGACCCATTCGTGAGTATTTTCATCACACGTCATGAGTTTGTTATCACCCGAACAATAGCTCTGTCCTGCTTCACAGCCGCAGAACGCTTGAGGCTTGGAACCCGTTTCATTGAGCACACACACCGAATGGTCCTCGCAGGTCTCAATCTCCTCAAATCTTCCGTTCACGCATACACGAACTCTGCCATTTTCGACCTTGCTATTCACGCAATCATAAGCGCCCTGTTCACACGTACCGCATTCAAAAGCATCATTCGTCGAGTTTTTAAAACATGCCTCGCTATACAACACGCAATTTTCTTTGAGCGTCCAATAGCCATTGAGACAACGGTACAACCGGTCATTCGAGCACATATCCGTGCCCTCCTGATCACAGGTTTCCATCGTTTTCTCGAACACACAGCCAGGCACACCATCTGCGTTCGTGCCACAAATCATGCCATCATTCTTGCAGTCACGTTCTTTCAAAAATTGCTCATCCTGACATTTTTCAAGTGACGTTTTTTCAGCACTGCATCTGATCTGCCCATCCATACAGTTAGGCTTTCTTTCATCATTCAACGAGTCGTAGGAACACCCCATCAGAATCGAGCAACACAATGCGGCAATCACGATACGTTTCATTGTTCTTGTTTTTCTCCCAAAGCCAAAAATATTTGCTTTTTAAATCTCTTAAATGCTGTTTTGGGCCCTGCCAGGCGAAAGGGTAGCGGCGTATTTTCCTCACGATACGGCGTAGCATGACGCCGTATCGTGAGGAAAATAGCCGCGTAGGGGAAGACCTTCCCCTCACAACTCACGAAACGATCTGTTTCTGCAACTGGCAGTCACGAGCCGTCCCACGCAACGCTTCACTCACGTAACGCCAGTCATGACTGACGCCATTTTGCAGGGACAGCAAACACAATCCTTCAACTATTATAGTTTATCTATCGTCACAAGACAAGGTTCAACGTCGAATATTTTGCTCAATGTCGCTATTACTTGACAAAACAGGCGGTTTTGCGTCAAAAAACCGCTTTGTTTTTAGAGTGTTTTGAAATTGAACCAGAAATACTCGCAAATTTCTCTAGCACAGGATGTGTTGTCAACATGACGGACGAACAGAATCAGTCGAGACCCATTCGCACAACAACGGCGAGACGAGGCTGCAGACGCGGTCTGCGCCGGTCAAAAACGCTCGCGATGCGCGGCCTTCCGAAAGAAAAAGTCGAAGAAGCTCAACAGATTTTTGAGACGTTCGAGCAGTTTCGCCCTACCAACCGTGGCGAGTGTCGAAATGCACCCCGTCCGTGCCCATGGGTCAGTTGCAAGTACCACCTGTATCTTGACATCGTGCCTCAATCGGGTTCCATTAAGATGAACTTCCCGGATCTCGAAGTTTGGGAAATGAGCGAAACCTGCGCGCTAGACGTCGCGGATCGTGGCGGAATCACGCTTGAAGAAGTCGGCAGCATCCTCAACCTGACGCGTGAACGTATTCGTCAGGTCGAAAAAAGCGGTCTCGACAAACTTCGCAGCGTACTGGGCACCGATGAAGGCTTGGACGCCAGCGACGACGAGTTCAATGATCTTGGCGACATTGGTGATCTTGACGATTGATCTCTCATAACGTTTTCCTTTAAGCCCGTGGATTCCGCATCTACGGGCTTTTTTTTACAAACTTGGACGTCCAAAGCCAGTGCCATGCGCCTTGACGATATCGAGGGTCGCAGCGCGACGCATAAGTTCCTCGCCCAGATCCTCATTGATGCGCGACATGGCGACCTCAACAGGGCGAGTGACTGCTTCATGCGTACTTACCCAGGTCGGAGCGTCGAAAAGCGACAACTGGTGTGGCGCCGAGCGCGCGACCAGGTGCACTGCGGTGATGCCGATCGCGCGTACGGGCATTTGCCACGCATAACGTTGACGAAACAGCATAAACCCGTATTCTGCAAGCGTCTGAGCGGCATCGGTCAAGTGTTCCAAACGGTAGTAATACTGATGAAACTGCAAATGCGCGTCACGCACGTACAAAGAAACGCCTTGTGCCAAAAACCCTTCCGCGCGCAGACCATCTGCCACGCGACCGGCAAGGCGCAACAACACAGGCCAAACTTCGTCAGATCGTGTCAGATCACGTGGCAGCGTTGTTCCGTGACCGAGCGACTGACGCTCCGCAAGTTCACTCGGCGTCACAACTTCCGACATATCCAGCCCGTTCGCATTCTGCCACATCGTCAGGCCGTTTTTGCCCAACAATCCGATCATAAATGACCGGGGGGTTCGCGCGATCTCCCCGATCGTTCCGATGCCGAATCGGGCGAGTTTACTGGATGTGGAGCGACCGACCCAAAGCAGGTCGGAGGTTGGAAGCGGCCAGACAAGCTGACGAAAATTCTGAATGTTAAACTCGGTCACCGCATCTGGCTTTTTGTAATCCGAACCAAGTTTGGCAAACACTTTGTTAAAGCTCACCCCCACCGAGATCGTCAACGAAAACCTGTCTTTGACCGATCGACGCACGAACTCCCCAAGTTCCACCCCGCTCAACCCAATTCGACGCACATCCTGGGTCATATCTAGCCAGCATTCGTCCAAACCAAATGGCTCAACGCGTGGTGTCAAACTCTCGTAAAAATGCCGAATTTTCCGAGACACCTGAACATATAGATCATAGTGCGGCGCCACAAAAATTATGTCTGGGCACTTTTGCCGAGCCTCCCAGAGGGCATCGCCAGTCTTAACACCACACTGCTTGGCTGCTTCAGACTTGGCAAGCACTATACCGCGCCGTTCCGCTGGATCACCGCATACGGCGATCGCGCGACCACGAAGTGAGGGGTCTCTCAAAGCCTCGATACTCGCAAAACAATTGTTGATATCACAGTGCAAAATCGTTCTCATGACAAACCAACCTCCATATTTTCGTGTCACTCTGTTCATGCTAACAAATTTATGTTTCCGTAACAAGTATTTTGTTCACTGATCATTCACATAAATTCACTGTGACTGCACATAACGTTTTGTCTTCATGCCCCATTTGTCGTCTGCGTTGCAGCAAATCACTTTTTACCTACATGTAGGCTGACAATTAGTCCCCCTTGATGTAATATTGCCAACGACATTTCAAAACGTGACATATTTTTTTTAAAAAGTTTGTCACGTGTCCTTCAGAAAGCTATTCCCAGTCCCACCATGCCATTCTCATGGTCGACGGAGATGGCGTGAAAGCGTTGAAAAGACGCTTCAAAAGGCGTATTCCGAACGAAGAAGTTCGTAACAAAGCATTGTTCAGACTTTTGCAGGTAAGATCAAATGACGAAAACGGGACTAGTGATCGAAGGCGGCGCGACACGGGGCATCTACGCAGCAGGCGTGCTTGACGTCTTGTATGAACGCGGCATTCGCGTCGACGGTGTAATCGGCGTTTCAGCCGGCGCGATCCACGGCACCGCGTTCGTCTGCGGCCAGCCTGGCCGCAGCATTCGTTACTACCTCGCCTTTGCACGCGACCCCCGTTTTGGCAGTTTTCGCTCGCTTCTGACCACAGGCTCATACGTTGGCACCGAGTTTTGCTACCATGCCCTGCCCGAAACGCTCTGTCCCATTGATCATGACGCATTCGAGCATGCCACCACGAAGTTCTACGTCACCTGTACCGACCTCAATACAGGCGAAGCCTGGTACCGCGAAACGCCGACCCTACGCGGTCAGGACATGGATGCCCTGCGCGCGGGCGCCTCATTGCCACTGGTATCCAAAACCGTCGTTGTCGACGGCCGCGAAGTACTGGACGGCGGCACGGCCGACAGCATTCCCCTCGTCGCCTTTCAAGCCATGGGCTATTCGCGATGCCTCGTCATTCAGACACGCCCCGCAGGTTACCAAAAAAGCAAAGTTGATCCCTGGCTTGCTCACCTCGTTTATCGTCGCTACCCCAAATATCTAGAATCCATCGCGACACGCCACATTCGTTACAATGAAACGCTCGCGGAGATCGAGCGCCAGCAGAAAGCCGGTCAGATCATCGCCATCCGGCCCACGCGCGACGTCAAGATCAGCCACATGGACAAAGATCCAGCACACATCCTCGCCATGTATGAACTCGGCCGCGCCGATGCACTAGCCCGACTTGATGAGATCAAAGCCTTTTTGAATACTTAACGGATCGTCAGCCGTCCCCACCACAACAAATCAAATCGCTTTTTCAAATAAACGTCACGTTGTTAAACGCCCAGGCAATATATATAAGGGGGACCTAGTTGCAACCCACATGTAGGTGTATCATTTAACCGGACGAGCGCAAAATAGCGAAACGGCGTAAAAACGATCAACAAGACAGAACATAACGAAAAAAAATGCATCGTTTTTTCAAAAAAACGTCACGTTTTTAAACGCCCAGGCAATATATATAAGGGGGACCTAGTTACAACCTACATGTAGGTTGAACCATTTAACCGGACGACCGCAAAATAGCGAAACGGCATGAAAACAAATCGTGTCTGCGCATTCAATATCAACGACGATGTACCACGTTACATCGCTACACTTCGGCTTCACTACAGCTGATATTTCGTGGAGACGGCTGATATTTCGAGACATGCGGACCTCACGTCTATTTGACCAGACTAGGAAAGTTCCTGGTTGATTTGTAAAAAAAAGTGTCACGTTTTTCGAGCTCGAAGGGAATTTATATGGCAGAGGAATTTATCCTCGCTGAAAACCCACTTTCCAGGAGGTCAACCATGGGAACAGCCAATGCCATTTCACGAGAATTCATGTCCAATCCCAACAACTTTGCCGATTCGTTCAACCTGGCTTT
>JAZUKH010000182.1:0-19410 GCA_045643185.1 Myxococcota bacterium
GGGGAGCCGGGATCTTTCCTTACAAAAACGCCCCGCAGGGGCCACCGCCCCCCTGATCAACACAAAATGATCGAGCCCCAAAACGCTTATCGGCCTTAACGTCCCTGCAATTCGCGACGGCACGCATCACAAATGTAGGCGCCGATATACGGTTTGGGGTTCTTCGCATCGTCCTTCATCGGCAAACCACAAATATCACAACGCTTCATGGAACGACGACGTTCGACCAATTCGACGAGTTCTTCAGCATGGGCACTGCCCGTGCGACGGATCATGTCAAAGTAGCTGCCAAAAAAATTGCGCAGATTAAAGCCTTCAGGAATCGGCATCGTAAATTCTCCTCTTGAAATTAACAGTCGTCACACGACGATCGAAGCGCATTTTATTAGAAAGGCGGCGTTCGCGCAACGTGGATATAAAAGATGATTCACGATGCGCGAAAACGGCCTGCGTCATGTTGGCGTAATCATGCCACGCCACCGAGTTAGATCAAAGTTCGATCTGAATAGACGGCACGTTCGGTTCGACGTTGGCGGAATCGAGCGAAGAGATCGTGGAGACCTGGGTCTTATTTTCGTGGTTGTCGAGCCCGGGAATGTTGACAAAGAGCGGCGCGGTAGCATTGGCAAAGGCGATGGGCAGCTTCTGAACGCGTTCATGAATGCGCTCGATCGCGTGTCCAAAGATCGCTTTGAAATGCGGCGGCAAGGTCACGAAACGATAGCCGCTCATGGCTTCGCGCACGCCCGTGATATCACGCATCAGGACGCAGGATTCAACGACGATGATCAAAGCGCACAACTGATAGCGCTCGGCTTCCAAAAGGGCTGCCTGTTTATACGCCGATTTTGCACGGAATTTTGCCTGTTCGTGATTTTTTTGAAGATTAAGCAACATAGCCATAATAATATCGTATGCAATTTCGAACCACGGCGTTGAAGGCATATTATCATGGGCGAGTGCGATATAGTTTGCGGCATCCTCATCATTGGCATTATCGAGCGCAAAGAGAGCGCGAATGATGAAGATGAGTCCGATCGTGCGACGATCGCGACGGGCTTCGAAGATAGATTTGGCATCGTCGAAGGCGCGACGGGCTTCCAGTTCTTCGCCTGCCACCAGCAGCGAGAACGCAGCCAATGTTCTTTCGTAGCCATCCACGGCGGGACCACACATCCATTCAAAGTTGCGCTGCAATTTCTTGGCGCGTTCGATGAGTTCACTGACGTGCGAGAAATCACGAAGCAGAATCGACATGGAAACACGAATCGGGAACATGGCTTGTTCGTGCCAGACGTCGCCGAAATCAGCAAAAGTCCACGCAGCGTTTTCGAGTTTTGCAACGACATCGGGAATCGCGTCTTCCATGCAATGACGGTATGCGCGCAAAGCCTCGAGCTCGTTCATGTGACGTAGTTCGTGACGGCGCGAGAGCGCATCAAAAGCTCGGCTCTCGAGTTCATAAGCGCGCCGCACATCGCCGGCTCGCCACAAAATGTGGCTTAACAGGATCGACGAAACGGCAGACTGAACGTACACGCCGGAGCTTGAGTATTCACGACAGACGTCTTCGAGCACAGGAATGGCCTGAAGTGACTGCCCGGATGCCAGCAAGTACTTGGCATAGGCGAACTGTGCCTCGCAAACGACTTCGCGTGAAAGCGCCATGTCGTTGACGTAATTCTGAACGATTTTTTTGGCCTGATTGACGTTTCCACGCACAAAGACCGCGTATGACTCAATGATATCGACGTAAGCGCGCTTGGAAGCATCGCCAGCCTGGGCGAGTTCCTTAAGCTCTGCGAGTGCTTCGTTGACGGCGTACTCATCGCCGACGGTCAAGCTGTTCGTCGCATAGAGTCGCATGACGTCGAACCAGTCGACGGCGCGCGCAATTTCGTTCGCATTGGAGTAATCTTTTCGGTGAATGTACATTTTGACGAGCGAACGAAGCATGCGTTGTGCTTCCACGAGCTTGCCTTCACGCAATTCAGCGTTGGCGGCCAGTCGTCCGCTTCGCACAAAGGCGACGCGCTCACGTGCCATTTTCCAGTGGCGAGCGAGATTGGCCATCTGTTCGCATGTCGGATCAGGGAAATTGGCTTCGTAGGCGCGCGCCGCCTGACGATGAAGCTCCCGCACCTTGTTAGCCGGCGTGATAAACTCGATGGCTTGACAGATCCACGGCTGAACGAACCAAATTTTGCGCTGTGTCTCTGGGTCGATCTTAAGAATCCCGTAATCGCACCAGGCAACGATGGCTTCGAACCAGCAATCGGTCAAGGCTTTGTCGCGCTCGAAATCCCAGAACATTTCGACTTCGTCCATGTCGATGTTGATGCCCAAAATCGCAATGCGAATGAGGACTTCGCGATAGAGCGCAAAATCGAGTCCCATGCGGATCCCAATTCGATACTGCACTGAGCGATAGTACTCGCGGATCGGTTCAGACAAAGGCAAACGAGCGTTATCACTGGGTGCCAAGGCGAGTGCACCACGCTCATTTCGCATCAATCGCATATCGTGGCGAAGCTGTTCGATGCACGACACGGCATACAACACGTTTCCCCAGGCATTACGCGCCACGCGTTCAGCGAGAGCGCGGTCAACATCCTGATACGTCATTAAAATGCGCGCAATTTCCTGCGATTCAAGATGTGACAAAAATCTCGCACAGTCATTGAGCAAGAGCTTGTTTTCGGGATTCGACGCGATTTTTGCCCGTTCTGGGAAAAGCGCCGACACTTCGGTCGTTTCGTATGTCGTAATGAAGGTCAGCGGCACATCTTTAGCCATGACCTTTATTTGGTTCAAAAATGAAAACAGCGTCTGATTGCAACGTTGGATATTGTCGATCAGCACGAAGAGCGCGTTTTTGCGTTGAGAAACGACCGAGATCAGCAGGCGCACCAGTCGTTCGACGCTCTGCATAAGCACGGACGCAGGGATCAACGAGGTATCCGGGCGCAGCGGCGGACGCATCATGAAGGTTTTGGTCGCATTGATGAACGAAACGTCTTCGATACCGAATTCGCGCATACGTCGTTCAACGCGCTGTTCGCTCGGAATGAGGTTAGCGTTTTCGTAGACCGATTCGGAAATGCCTGAAATGCCGAGCAATATCGACCAAAACACGCTCGCACTCTGACGCATACAGTCTGTTTCTTCGTCTTCGTCGTAGTATGGACAATCAACACTGATGACCTGGCTGTTCGGAAACTTCCAACACTGCTTGATCTTTTGCAGCAAGTAGGACTTACCGATCCCAAAATCGCCTTTCAAGCAAATGACATCGCCATGACCACTCAATGTTTTTTGAGCGATATCGTTGAGTTCGGCCCAAAGCTGTTCTCGCCCGATACAAGTATTTTCAACAATCTCGTGGGAACTTTCCTCATCCTCGACATCAATGGCAAACACGTCTTCAACATCGCTGACAAGATTTTCAGCACGTTCTGCCGCAGCATCCACCGCGTCGATGGCTTCCAGTTTTCGCGTGAAATCGACAACATCGTCGCGTTCTTCAGTGCGTTTTGACGCTTCACGTAAACTAGCGATGATCTCGTCTTCAGGAATCGGTGCTGGATTCACTTTGATGTCGTCCAAAGCGCGTTTGAATTCTGAAGCGCTCAAAAAGCGATCCCACATTTTTCGGGACAAAGCGCGTTGAATGATCTTTTCGATGGCGAACCGGACGTCATCCCCCGTCATCATCAAGTGCGGACGCCAAGCGAGCGGCTGAATCGAACCATGTAACTGTGCCTTTAGAATGGCATCGGCGGTTTTGCCTTCAAACGGCAATTTTCCCGAGATCAATTCGTAAAGGATGGCGCCGACCGAGTAAATATCGGTCGCCGGACATGCCTCGGTCATACCAACGACGATCTGTTCGGGCGCAATATAACCAGGTGACCCGAAGATCTCGGTGTCTGCGCCACCGATCTCAGAGTTGGCAGGCATCATAGCGAGTCCAAAATCGACGAGTTTTGTGTACAAACGCTCATCTTTGAACGTCACCAGCACGTTTTCGGTCTTGAGATCTCGGTGAACAACGCCTCGCG
The DNA here is from genome assembly GCA_045643185.1 of Myxococcota bacterium. Lineage (GTDB taxonomy): Bacteria > Myxococcota_A > Bradymonadia > UBA4248 > UBA4248 > RGIG464. The sequence goes on from JAZUKH010000182.1 coordinate 4,062, forward strand.
CATGAGCATGGTCAAGCGCAGCGAGCAATTGCGACACCAGGTCAAGGATGACGGAAAGCGGCAACGTCGAGGCGTTTAATTCGTATAATGACTTACCGTTGACGAGCTCCATCGAAAGAAAAAGCTGCTTATTTTCAGTCAAACCAAAGTCGTAAGCATCGACGATGTGAGATTCACGAAGCAGTAACAAAGCACGTGCTTCTTTATAGAATCGTTTCTGCATCTGCAGATCAGACGACAATTCCTTACGAACCAGTTTAAGTGCGACCTGGGTCTCCAGGACCTTATCATAAGCCTCGTAGACTTCCCCCATACCGCCACGCCCAATGAGCGTTTTGAGTTCGTAGCGCGATTTAAAATCTTTCGCTTTCTCCGCCATGATCAACCTCAAATTGTCGTTTCTAAAAAGTATAGTCATATTACACTTTTTAGGGCGAGTTGGCACAAAACAAACGAAAATAATGCAGTATCGTGTTATTTCGAGAGGCTCTACCGGCCCGACGCACGTCTCTACCGGCCCGACGCGCGGTCCGCACGTCTCTACCGGCCCGACGCACCGGCGCGCAACCGGGGGCAAAAGCCCCGGTTAAATGATCGATACAACGCATAAATGATACGGCCGGTAAAAAAGACAACCCGGCCAAACGTATCATTCATAAATATTAGAATTGGAAGTAAGGTCCGATGGAAAGATCAAAGTGCGCAGACGGATCTTTCGGGAAATGAATGGGAACCGCGAGTTCGATGTTTAAACCGACATTTTTGTTGAAGGTCCAAAGGAAGCCGATCTCAGGCGCAACGTGGAACTGTCCTTCAAAGAGATAGATATCCGTTTTGTTGGTTTCGCTGTTTTTGACCTGAGCGGTCGCACCGCCCCAACCAAACTGGAGACCGACATAGAGTCGATAAGGCTGACGTGAAACGGCGAGGTAACGGAAATCAGCACCGACCATAAGACTTGGGTAAGCTTTGTTATTACCTTCACGGATCCATTTGTCGGATTTGCTCAAGACATCGATGACCTGTCCACGGACATAAACACCGAGTTGAAGATTCGCAGGCAAATTGAAGATGGCGTTACCACGAATGAAGAGCGGGACCCAGGCGGTTCCCGTGGCGGGAACGTAGGACACGTCATTCGAGCGTTGGAGATAAACGCCTTTTTTCGCGATACCGATACCGGAACCGACCATGACGGACATCTGGAAGAGCGGATCACCATACAGAGATTCTAGATCCTCGTCAGAGAGTCCGACGCACTCACCAGCCAGCACCGTTGTGTATGGACGGTAGTTTGAACCGACCGACCCGACGTGTTCACCATCTTTGTTGACAGCTTCGATGTAATAGCGAACTTGCGACCCACGCGTTGCGGTACCAGGCACCGTCGCGGTAAAGGTGCCGCGATTGATCGGATCTTCTTCCATATCGACCGATTTGAAGCTCGTCTCGCTGTCACTCGAGTAATAAAGAGCCACGTGATAGACGTTAGCGGTGTTATTCGTCTTAGCTGCAACTCGGATCGGCGCGCAACGGTCACTCGACACAATGGCGTCATGCGTGAACGTCGGCTGAGGCATACCGACTGCGGTCGACTTACCCATGCTGAGATCCGTTTTGGCACGCTCAAGAAGCTGATCGAGTTCGGTCGAACGATAATCGCCCGGGATCTCGATTGCGTTATCGATCGCCGATGCCTTCAAAAAAGCGGTGTAAGCGCGTTCCTCGGCGATGGTTGGTGCAGAATCCTTCCAACGATTGTAGCTGATCACGCCCTGAGCGACATAGATCTTTGCCACATTGGGATCATTGATCTGGTTATCTTCAATTATCTTAATGGCACTAAGGATCTTCACCTCAGCACTTTCGATTTCGAAGTCATCGTATTCAGCCATGGCTTCAGCGCTTATGGACGCAGCTTTTTTGAATGCCGAGGCATCTGCAAATGCATTCGTGGAAAATCCCAGAACGGATACCAGAAAGACCAGCAAAGCCATCAGGATAGAGCGCTTAACGTGGACACGATTCATCATTATTACAGCCTCATGAAGGTCGAAAGCGATTAATAAGTATGGCATTTTGCAACCATTTATGAACAGCGCGTGGCTTTATAGCGACCTGACAGCAATGAAATCAAGGCACGTTGTTCAAGGCGTGACAAAATGTGACAACAAACCCGACGAATTGAATTCGTCGGGCAAGTGTTTGGATTAGTGTTTGACGATATGGATTTCGACGCGACGGTTCAAAGCGCGTCCTTCTTCCGTATCGTTCGTGGTGAGCGGTTTTTCCTGACCAAAGCCATTGGAGTGCATACGTTTTTTATCGATGCCACGCTGGCTAAGGGCTTTGAGAACGCTGGCAGCACGGTCTTTGGAGAGTTTAAGGTTGCTCTTCTTCTTACCTTTGTTGTCGGTATGTCCTTCGATAGAGATCTCGATGGTCGGATTATCCTGAAGGACCTTCGCGATCTCGTCGAGCAATTCGTTGCTTCCCGGCAGCAAGGTTGCTTTACCGGTTTTGAACTGGAACTGTTCGTTGAGTTCGATGGCATCCTCGGTCACGGTAATGAATCTACGAGGCGGCGGACAACCATTTTCTTCAACAACGCCCTTATCGAACGGGCATTTGTCGAGATTCTGGCATTTGTCGACGAAACGATCAGCCATACCTTTTTCGATGACCCATGGATCGCAAACGGTATCGTAGTCGGAGTCGGGATTGGGGCAACCGTAGTTTTCATCCGAACCGCGGACGTCAGGACAAACATCGGAGCCATGACAGGACTTAGCGAATTTCTCAGACAGATTGACTTCTGCGACCCAAGGATCGCAGATCTGGTCACCATCGGTATCGGGGTTGGAACACCCGGAATAAGCCAGATCACCGGGTTCCGTCGGACAAAGGTCGATGCCTTTACAAGCAAAGTCGCTTGTAAGGCCTTTTTCAGCGATCCACTTGTCGCAGACGCCATCCTTATCGGTATCGGGATCCGGACAACCAGCAAATTCAGCCTTACCGGGATTATCGGGGCACTTGTCATCCATATCGATGATACCGTCGCGGTCACGATCCTGAGTTTTCGGATCCTGACAAAGCGGGTGAAGGCTGCTTTCATCGGCTTTTTTGACGTTTTCGTCAGCCCAAAGGATGTGTTCTTCGGCGCGAGATCCGTTACCATCACTCAATTCCATGCGTCCGAATTCCTGGTGGGCCTCGGCGAGGGCGAGTTCACGGGGAGAACAACGATAAGCCCGGTCATGGATCTGTTCTGCCTGTTCAGAAATCTGTTTTTGCTGTGCCGAAAGTTTTGTGCCATCCACGCAACCGACAGTCAACCCCATAGAAAGCAGACACGCCGTGCAAATTCCCGCGGTGCTCAAACGATAAGCTTTATGATTTATCTGTTTATTCATACTCTGACTCACTCTATTTAAACTTTTTTACGAATAAGCGCGATCTGACGCACTATTCTTTAGGAGCAAGCGGGTTAATCCACGGGTCGTTCTGAGATTTTTCAGAGGCCTCGTTTGCCATATCAATCGCTTTTTGAGCGTATTCGGCACTTTCACCGAACTTAGAATACCCCCACAACTCGTCGGCTTTGCGTAGATATTCGACGGCTAGCGTGTATTCATAAGGCGCGCGTTCTGCAGCATTCATTTTTTCAGCTTTTGTGACAGCTTCTTCCGCATCTGCTCTTCGACTCGTCGAAAGAATGGGACCACAAGCCGTCGTGGTAAATAATAACGCAACAAACAGTGCACAAAGACGCCGTTTTCTTATCATTGATATGCCTCGCATAATTAGAGCTATGATTTCGCAGGCATTTAGCCACACAAAAAATCCCACGTAGCCTACACTATTTTGTTTTTGATGTCAAAACGCGGCCTCTACGCACACACGCTACTTGGACGCATCGAACGTGACATTTTGGACGAATGGCGTCAGGCGTCTGGTTGCGACAGGCAGAGCTTTGGCTTCTGGATCCGCATCTTTTCCACGTTTGATCCAGGTAACGACGACGCCAGCTCGCCCCTTGTCGCTACGAATAACCATGCAACCATAATAATCAAAGACTTCGTTACCAAACGTTGCGACGATATGATGACCTGGTTTTCCGCCACAATACACAGCGATCTCGCCTTCGGAGGCACCTTCGACTCGCGCGCCCCAACTAATAGCGAAGGCTTCCAAATAAGACTTGATCAGAACCGTTGTGGCCTGGTCACGCAACCCGTCCGCCACACCTTCAGTCACAATAGCGCCCACAAGCACTTCACTCGACTCGTCCTCAGCTTGATTCAATATCCACGCCTTGGACGGCGTGGCTCCGCTAAACAGCTTGCTGTCGCGTACGTTCCACCCATCAGGTCGCGCTGTATGGACCGAGGCGTAATAAAGATCGTTCGGTGCTGCATCCTGCGCCAACGCCGTTTGGGCGCTCACACCAAACCCCAGAATCAAACTGAAGGCGACCGCCTTCAACACTCGTTTGATAAACATCCCGTGTTTTCTCCGAAAAACAAAAAGCCGCCACATGGCGGCTTTTTGTAAAACCTATATCGTTACGCTCGCCCTTGTTCCCCAAATTCTCATAGTCTAGACCTTTGAGAATGGGGGGAAGGACTCGCTTTTGAATTACTTGCCAATACGAGTGGCGAAGAATTTACCGGGAACCGTGTAGACCTTGGATTCGGTCGTGGTTTCGGTCTTCGTGATCGGATTACCCGCTTCATCCACTTCGCCTGTATCGACGACATTTTCGACCGTCACATCACGTCTGAGCGAAAGATCCCAACCGCAACGCGTATCGGTCTTCTGTCCCCAAACATAATTTTCGGGACCAAACGAGACGAGGTCGCTGCCATCATATTTGAGCGAGCAATTACCATTCGACTTGAACTGGACCTTTTCGCTACCAACATTGAGCTTGTTAAGACCGTTGTTGATAAGTTCATCGATCTTGTTAATGCCCATGGAACAAAGCGGCGTAAGCGTCGCAGGCGTGACCCAGGTATCGAGGACACCGGCAAATTTCGTTTTCTCGAGAAGCGTGCCGACAAATTTCGAACCCGCCGTGGCAATACCGGAACACATCGTGACATCGCTGGCGATCTTGGTACGAGAAGCCACCGTTCCAGCCGCGATCTCATCCGCGTGTTCGGTATTGAACTTCTCAGCCTCGTTATTCCAAAGGGTCACGAGACCAAAACCACCGTAGTATTCGATAAGCGTACCGATCGAGTTGACGTGAGCACGGGCGTCCTCACCGATCAAACTGGGCAGAGCTTTCATGATCACGCTGTAAAGGATGCGACCATAAGCCATCGAGAGCGAGTGCGCATCGATCGTCGCCGTCGCGCAGACGTTACTGACATAATCATCGGAGCTGCAATCATTGAGCGACGCTGTGAATGCACCGTTGATCGTACCGATTTCTTTGTCGAGTTCACCAAGCGGGACGCTGCAAAGGACGTTTTTATCGTCATCCTCACCAATTTTGGTACCAAAGAAGCACTTAATGTTGCCCTCTGCATCAGCAAACTTGGCACCATTATAAACGAGAGCGTTGTAGCTATGATAGTTGGACGGAAGAATGCCAGCCTCGCTCGGGTTCTCCATGATTTTGAAATAACCGGCCAGCGTGAAATTACGAGCAATATTGTCGATGATCGTAACAATGTTGTTCGTGACCGACCACCACTCGAACTGACCGAGGAATTGAGAAATATAGCTCTCAATGATCGTTTGAACACCAAACTGATCAAGTAACGTCGAGATCATTTCGGGGTTCAAAAGCGCCGCAACCGCATCGCCGGCAACCATGGTAATCATTTTCTGGAGCCAGTCCGCACTCAAGACGAGCGGCAAAACCTGATCCGTGATGATGGCAGGCACTTTCTCGGCAGGATCTTTGATCAGGTCGAGAGACCAATTGATCCAGTCACCGACCAGCATTTCAGTAAAGAGCGGTTTTTCTTTTGTGCTGCGCGGCAAAAGCCCCAGGGCATCAAACTGGCTCTGAAGATTGTAGGAACCAGAGTAGGTGCTGTCAACGGGATCCGGAGAAATACAACCTTCCTTGATACATACATCGTAGTTGGTTTTACCGGGCACTTGATTGTTCGTGCAGTCGTAGTCATGGCAAAGGTCGACAATTTTTTCGATTTTGGCGTCTTTGAGCGTAACCGTAACATTGTGGCTGGCATCCGAAATCTCAGCAAGTTCAGCACAGCCATAGGCAACGTATTTGCCATTCTCGGAACCACGAACGATGATAGCCGTCTTGTCCGTAGATTCTTCAACATGGGCAATCGAAATATCAAGGTTATTGATGCCAGCAGCGTTGGAGGAGGCACCCACGCGACCACCGTTGACGGTCAGGTTGCTGATCTGGTCAGGGATCAAAGCGCCCGCACTATCTTTCACGATATCCGTACATTTTTTACCCGCGAAAAGCGTGGCATCAGCAAACGTCGGTGCATATTCACCCGCATAGCTAACTTTGATGCCGAGATCGTAGAACTGAATTTCTTTCTCAGCTTCGACACATTCGAGAGAAACACAAGCGTTATAAGCTGGATCGCTCGTCAGCATACCATCATAACACCCGACCTGTTCGCAGATCGTCTGTTCATCAGGATCATCCTCAGGAACACTGTTGATTGTGACATCAACAACGGCTTTAACTTCGTCAGCAACGGAAGGCAGGGCTGCGATCGTCAGACGAGCGTTGTCAGAACCAGTCGCTTTGACGCTGATTTTGGCCGTACCATATTCATCGGTCACCACAGAACTCGTCGCACCCTGACCATTCACGTCAAGACCACTCACAGCAGAGGCCGTGACGGTCGTGTTGCTCGACGGAGCCACACCACAGGACACAGCGACCTGAAGCGAAACCGAGGAATCCTTATCCAAGGTAAGCGTGCAGACGTTTGCCGCATTGCAATTGATATTGCCACCCGTCACGGACATCGTGCAATCGACCGTTTTCGAGCTCTGCGAATCATTACCGCAGCCCACCACAGTCAAACCGGCAACACAGCAAAGGCTTAAAGCCATTAAATAACTCTTTTTGAACATATCTTTTATCCTCACAAGTTCATGCGCCATGCATGATGGTTAACGATCTGTCGTCATAAACGCGCTCGCTTTCGCGATTTACGTTGCTAAAAAAGCGCGGCTTATATAGCCAAGAAATCAATAAAATCCACTTTTTTGGGCATCGTACACGCAGTTTTTTGAATTTTCTGCGTCGTATTAACGCAAAGAGTCAAAAAAAAGCCCACAAATTGTGGGCTTTTGTAAAAACTATCTAGTTTGCGTCACTTTTTCTCTTCTTCTTACTTTGTTGCAAATAAAAGAAGGAGCGAATGAAGCACGAAAACGATTAGAGCAGGTCGTCCTTGGTCGCATGGAAGAGACCTTTGATATTGAAGGTCTTGGTTTCACCCGTGCCGTCCGTGCTACCCATGTTGAACTTGACATCCCACTTGCAACGCGTCGAAGCTTTGTTCTCGCTGAACACTTCGTTGGCAGAATAGAAGCCAATGTCCGGCGTGCCCATGCTGACATATTCGTTGCCTTCGGCATGCAGCTGACAACCTGAGTCGGTCGACAACATGAAACGGTTATCGGCCGTTTTGTCGAGGTTCGCGAGGGCGTTTTTGACCAGCGTATCAAGCTGGCCAATGGCTTTTTCACCACAGACAAAAGGCGCGGCAATGTTGATTCCCGTGTTCACAACGCTATTATCACCTTTGTAAATCAAGCGAACGAGAACTTCAATGAAGCGTTCACACGATTTAGCCGGATCGTCGATAGTCAACGTCGGATATTTCTTGGCACCATCTAATTTGCCTTCATTCCTGAGTTGAGCCTCTTCTTCTTCAAGCGATGTCTTAGGATCGCAATCGTAGTGTCCCTCACACCCACCATGCGTAACGGTCTGTTTCTTCGGCGAGCCATCCGGATTCGTTACGATATTCCCGGCTTCGTCGACCACGTAGTCTTCATTCGTATAACCTTTGTAGTATTTGACGATCTGTTCGAACAAAAGTTTCTCAAGGAAAGCCTTGATGAAAAGTCCACTCTTTACAGAATCTGTTCCGGCGTAACCAAGCGCGTTCGGCAAAATTTCGCCCATGACCGCATTGTAAAGGATCGTGACCCACTTGAACTGGAGGTTATGGCTGTCGATGTTAATGAGACCATCATAGGTCGTGGCGATCGTATCATCGATATTGCCGCTCCAATTGCCCGTAATGTTGGAACCAGAACCAAGAAGCATCGCACGACGACAAACTTTGTTCTTGATATAACCGTCTTTTTCGAGAATGCACGGCGTATTGTCGGTCACGTTGTAAGACCACTGATACTGGAGCTGCGTGTATTCTTCCTTCACACCGGAAACTTTGAGATCTTCAAATTCACCCATTTTGAAGGTACCGACGAGCTGCATGTTAGACGTCAGATCGGAAACGTCGGGAGCGATGGTACGAATCGCGTTGTACCAACCGTATCCTTTGATATAACCTTCGATCATCGGCTCAAGCATGCCGATCGCCATATTTTTGGTTGCATCGTTATCGACGAGTGTAATCAAAAAGTCAACGACCGCCTTAATTGTTTCGTTATCCATATCATCAGTCTTGATGAGTTTGAGACGAGACAGGCTGTTGACCCAAATGAAGTCGACGAGCGTGCCAACAGGATCTTCACAGAAATCGAGGAAGAACTGGACCCAGTCACCAGCGGACATTTTTTCGACAAATCCCGTGCCGTCTTTGGATCTTTCAAAACCGCTCGTAAGGTCGAAGTTCGAAACGACGTTGTAACCCTTGGCGAGTTTCAATCCGATCTCGTTCATCGGAATGAAGACTGCGGAACCGGCGTCAGCTTTGGTGACCGTTTTGGAGCAACCATAAGCGAGGACGGTGTCGTTGCTGTCAAGGGCGTAAGCGATCATGGTGTCGCTATTCGCTTTTTCAAGCACGAAGTTCGGATAGGTATAAACCGGGTTCGAGAAGGTATTGAGCGAAGAACTGTTGATCTCCTTTTTCTCTTTGAAAAAGCTGACCTTGTTATCAGCGAGGAACTTATCATCAGAGGGGCAGGAACCCGTAGCGGAGTTACCAAATACGATCTTGTTGACGTTCGCAATGCGGGCACCAACGACCGAATCATCATCACTGCCGTGATTCATGTAGTTGAACTTCAGAGTCACGCGATAATCGGGAACTTCACCAACTTCAGCCGCGATTGAAGCCGTAGCTTTGTCGTCATTTTTGACCGAGAAAGTGAGACCCGCCGAGCATTTATCAGCAACAGCAGCCGCCGTGAACGTCACTTTGCCATTTTCATCAGTGCTGGCAGAAGACGCCGCAAAACCCACGCATTCGGGGTTATCAGAGTTCGCCACGACAGAAACGCCCGCATTCGTTGCCCCATTGGCATCGACGTACATCAAAACGATATCCGTATTCTTGCCGCTGGCTTCAAACGAAATCGTGCCATCAGGCGAAACAATCATAAGTTCGCCCGAAAGATCACCAACAGGATCGACCGGGGCAGGCGCGTCTTTCGAAACAACGACGGGCACTTTGACAGACTTAGCCGCTTTATCCGCGCCACTGATATCACTGATCGTCACGTCTGCTGAGCATTCTTTGTCTTTCGAAACGATCATGATATTCGCCATGCCGGAATCAAGCGTGCTGACCATCTCATTGCCAGCCTTGATCTCCACGCACGTCGCATCGCTCGACGCAGCCTGAAGCGCAACGCTGCCTTTGCTCTTGCCCTCGCCATCTTTATAAAGAACGACGAGTTTCTGTTCGACGCCCGTTTTCATTTTGACCGAAGCCGGCGCCACGGTCATCGTCGGATCAGCGGTCACAACTGGCTGTTCTGGTTCGTCAACAGGATCACTAGAATCATCCGCACAACCGGCCATCGCCGTACAAGCCAACGAACAAAGCGCAACCAACAACCACTTCTTATTCAGCATAAAAACTCCTCCAATTGGGTCTCCCCAGACTATAAAATTATGAGAAGGCACACGCACGTGCACTTCATTTTTTCACACTTTGCTATGCATCTGTCACCAGACAGACCCTTCTATATTAGCACCAATTTTTCGTATTTCAAAGTTTCACGCTGTATTTTCTAAAGCAATATAAATAAAATTCAGAAAATATGTCTAATTATGAATTTAATTCGATATTTATTAAATACTCAAATGTCGCATTTTGGGGAGGGGGAAGTCTCCCCCTACGCGACTATTTCGTATTTCTGTAGAGACGTGCAAACCGCCCGTCTCTACATGAAATACGAAATACGCCGCTACCCCTTCGCCTGGCAGGGTCCGACGACGCAGTTTAGGTGCACAAATGACACGTGCTGCAGAACACGCCACGACACATATCGTCAAAGCGGCGGGCAACGTCCTTGCCATTGAGCGTCGTAGCAAGTCCACCACGGGCGGTTTCTTTATACATTGGCGACATCTGTTCACCGACTTCTTTGACAGCGATGACGACCTGGTCGGGTGGGATCTGCGAACGAATGCCAGCCAAAGCCATGTCAGAAGCGGTAATAGCGAAGTTCGAAAACATCGCGTTACGCTTGATACAGGGCACTTCGACGAGGCCGGCAACGGGGTCGCATGTCAGCCCCATGCAGTTTTTGATCGTCAAAATGGCAGCATGCACAACAGCTTCCGGACTGCCATCGTTGAGGTAGGCCATCGCAGCGCCGGCCATCGCGGCGCCAATGCCGATCTCGGCCTGACAACCAAGCGTGGCGCCAGCAGTCGGAATATCGTCATAAAAAATCATGCCGATAAATGCCGCAACGAGCAAGGCTTCCACGATCTTACGCTGCAACACATCTTTATCGTAACCATGTTCAAGATAGGTGTTGAACCAAGCGAGCATGACGCCAGGAATGATCCCGCACGCACCGGCTGTCGGACAAGCCACAATTCGACCCATGTGCGCGTTCGTCTCGGCGCTCGCCATGGCATACACACTCGCCAACGGATGGATCGTCAGGAAATTGCGCTCACGCAGATAAGCCAGCAATTTCTGACTATCCCCGCCCGAAAGCCCCATGGGCGTGCGGTCGAGATAATTCAGCCCTTCGTAGACCGATTCCTTCATGATGTCCCACAGATTTTCCATGGTCTCATAGATCTTCGTGATGTTGGTACCCTGCAACTTGGTCTCAAGCTCAATCGCCAACGTCAGCAATGACTTCTTGGTTTCAGCCGCATAGACGAGAACTTCGTCAAACGTATTGAATTTAGGCGGCAAATCGTCAATCGGCGCGTGTTGCGTATAGATCTTGTTGATCTTGCCACAACGAACTCTGTCTTTCGGCGCCGAGCGCATAATACACGTCGAACCGTTAAGCGGCGGCTCTTTGAGCCACAGATCGCGCTTGCCAGTCACCGTCGGGTTCAAACGCGCTGCGTTAATGTAACGGATCTCGATAATGCCACCACCCGTCGAAAATCCGGCAATAACGAACTTACCCTGATCCGTATCAGCAATGATCTCAGCGATGTTGATGCAGTCACCCTGTTGTTTGATGTACTTTTTGTCTTCTTCGTGTGTCGATGCAGAAAAGCCAAGAAACGGGATTGCCTGCTTGCGTTTTGGCCACGGAATGCCATTTTTCGTAAGGCACTCGATGGCGCCTTCTGTCGTGAGTTTGGGCGAATCAGGCGGCAGTCCCTTTAACCCGGCGCCAAGCGCGATATGCGTGCCGTGCCCGGGGCCTGTATCGCGAAACGAACCAAACAGCTTGATCTCAAAGCTGTTGATCGTCTCAAAGTGACCAGCTTCGGCGAGCGCAATAAAAATGTTACGCGCCAAACAACCGATACGACACGCCCCAGCCGTATGCGAGCTACTCGGCCCGATCATGGCAGGCCCAATAATGTCAAACAGCGAATGCATCTTAAGCTGCGCTACTAAGTAGCGGTTCGCATCCGCTTTGATCGACTCAATGATCTCATCTTTGACATAGTCCCGCACCTCGATCTCGAGGCTGTGACGCTCCTTGATCTTATTCGACCCTGTCGCGCCATGGAACGCTGACCAAAAATCGAAGGTCATCGGCATCAATTGGTGACGATGGAAAATCTCACACATCTTGCGCATCACGATCGTTTGCGGTGAGTTGTTCACTTCAATGCGAAACGACGTCGTGTACTCATTCTGCTGCGCGTCAAATGAAATACTGGAGGTCAACTTACGACCACTCACATTCGTGCGCTTAAAACAACCGATCCAATCCGGCGGATCCAACGGGTATCCCTTTGCATTCGGATCATCTGAAGTGTTGTGGTAGCAAAGCGCTATAACGAGTTTGCCATCCTCATGTGAAAACGTGCGAAAAAGCTGCGAAAACGACGTATTCGCCAATTTTCGAAGCATATCCGGCAACCCGTTCATGTCAGTCTGCCCGATCCACGAATCCGCTTCGTTGTGATGAAGCGTAAACGTATCTGCCACCCCCAATTCAGGCGTTTCATCATTGCGCAGTACTTTCCAATGCGCAGCTATGATCTCCTGAGGCACTTCGCGGGAATACTTCATTGGCATCTTGCAGATAAAATCCGCAAAGCGAAGGCGCTCGTTCTCATCCTTGAACAACGGTCCAAGATTTTGTATGACGCGTCGACGATCCCCAACCAGGGGATACGCATCAACGGATTTACGAAATTCTGTCACAACGACCTCATCCGGGGGTTAACGTGGCACTCAGCCACGTGACATGGTTGTTTGTCCAAAAGCTTCAAACGGAACAGCGCAAAATGACGCATGCGTCCGTTCATACCAAGCGTGGCATTATCTCACAGAAAGCCTGCTTTGGCAGTCACAAATTTGAAAAAAAGGGTAAAATGTGACTGCCAGACAAATGCAGAGCGAATTAGGCTATCTCATCTTCACGACGTTTACGAAGCGAGAGCGCGATCCCAGCAATGAGCATGAGCGCGGCAAGGGCAAGGTCAAACTGGAAGAGGATCGGCGTCGAGGTCAGAGCTGAAGTTTCAGTGTCAGCGGTGGATTCAGCCTTACGGGCGAGTGGGTTCATCTCAATGGCTTGACGATAGACATCGCTTTCGTTGTAACCCACGATGGTCTGCGCATCGATCCAAACCGTCGGTGCTCCCTTAAAACCACATTCTTTCACGGCTTTCTTGTCGTTTGCGACTGCGTTTTGGGCTTCTTCTGACTGGATGCACTGAATGAACTCATCTTTCGGAATATCACACTCAGTGCCGTGCTTCACAATGCCCTCGGCATCTTCAGCCGGACTCTCGAACATACATTCGGCAAATTCGGTGCCTTTTCCCTGCTTCTGCGCACAATAATAGGCTGCGCAAGCATCATCGGACATGTGGATCGGCAGAGTCGTGCGCACGAAGTTGATCTTGTCGCCATATTCGGCGAGCAACTTGTTGAGTTCCGGATGCAACTTGCGGCAGAACGGGCAACCGAAGCTGGATATCTCATAAACGTTGATCTTGCCCTCAACGTATTTGGATTTGATGAATTCAGGAACTTTCTCGTCGATCTGCTTTTGGTATTCTTCGGCGCTCGCCGTGGCAGCCGATGTATCGAGCACAGCCGGTTTATACATTCCCCAACTGAGCGGACCACCCACGATGGCAATAAACAGTGCCAGCCAAAGCACAGGATGACCGACGGTCTTTTTGCCCTCAAGTTCAGACTTACGGCCAAGTATCAACAAAACGGCCGGAATGACCATGAGGATAGCGCTCGTATCTATGCCCATACAAAGCCAGCAAAACGCATGGATCTGCGTCGCCTGAACTACGATGAACAACAAGGCACCAATCGCGCAACAAATAATGGCAAGCGGTAGCCAAAACGTACGCGCTGATTTGCCAAACACTGTCCAACGCGTCTTCGAGAAGAAAAAACTCGAAAACAGAAAGAACGAATAAGCAACCAAACCAAGTGTCGGCAAGAAAATGCCGTATTTCTGACCAAATTCAGATTTGGCAACAACTTCACACTGAGCCCCTTCATGGCAGAACGTGTTGGCACTCATGTAGTAGTCAACTGCCAGCATGGAAGCAAAAAACAGAGCGCAAAGGCTCAAAACGCGAATCGCCGTGTACAGGTACTCGCGAGGAATCTGTTTAATCGACATCTTTTTTTTCTTTCTAAAATACGTTATTTGCGCCTCAGTCAAATCAGACCAGACTTACTTTATCCCCATAAATCGACTTTTGCGGTCACATATTCCCCAAAAATCGGCGTGTGATTCTAACAAAAATGGGGTTTTCTGTAAACGTTTAGGCTTTACCCGGTACGTTACCATATACATCTAATAACGAAGCAACCGGAAATGCTCAGGCACATCGTTTTCTAACCTGTTGATGTTTATTGTTACGACTCATCCTAAATCATCCTTCGGATTTGGAATAATGTGTTGCGAACTTCCTCGGTAGTGACATTTCCCCATAGTCCACACTTTCCACAGTAATATTTTGCTTGACTCGCCCCCGATTGGCGAGTGATAGAATAGCCACCGTTTAGTACTGAACAAACAACTAGACGTGAACTGTTCAAAAGTTAAGACAAACAAGGAGGTGTTTATGGATGAACCCACTGTTCAGAAAAAGTACAAAGACAGATTGTTCACGTTTATTTTCGGCAGTAACAGAGTTTGGGCATTGAGCCTTTACAACGCGGTGAACGGAACAAGCTACGACAACCCCGATGATCTGCAGTTCACCACGATCCAAACGGTTTTGTATTTGGGGATGCACAACGATGTCTCAATGATCATCGACAACCAGTTGGCACTGTTCGAACAACAGTCGTCATACAACCCCAACATGCCATTGCGTTTCCTACAATACGTGGGAAATCTTTACGAGCAATACGTAAAACAGCATCGTCTAAACAAGATGGGATCACGACAGATTAAACTGCCTGTCCCAAGCTTTATTGTGTTTTACAACGGCCGAAGAGACGTGCCGGACAAACTGGTTCTGCACCTCAGCGATGCCTTTCCCCAAGGCTCAGACCCCGACATCGAAGTACGCGTACACATGATCAACATTAATCACGGCCGAAATCCAGACGTACTTCAAACCTGCAAACCACTCTATGAATATGCTTGGATCGTTGATAAAGTGAGACAAAAAGAGAATACTATGCCTTTGAATCTGGCGATCGATTCGGTTATTCAATCTTTACCCAAAGATTTTGAGCTATACCCATTTCTCATTGCACATAGAGCTGAGGTACTCGGTATGTTTCTGGAAGAATATGATGAAGAATACACCATGAATCTC
>JAZUKH010000183.1:0-2273 GCA_045643185.1 Myxococcota bacterium
CAACGAAGTCTCTGGCGCCCAAGCCGCTTCCCAAGACGTTTCAGACGCCGTCAACAGCGCCGTCGATTCCGCATCAGCCAAAATCAAAGATTTTAACAACACGGCCGATACCACGAGCGAATACGATCCCGAAGATATCAAAAATAACAAAGCGATGGCGATCCTCGCTTACTTCGGCATCCTCGTCCTTATTCCGCTTTTCACGGCCAAAGAATCCAAATATGCCCGCTTCCACACGAATCAGGGTCTCGTTCTCTTCGTTGCCGAAGTTATTTCTCAGATCATCAACCAGATCATCAAAGGCATCCCTGTGGTCAGCCTCATCGGTGCTGCTCTCTCCATCTTCGTGTTCGTCCTCTTCATCATTGGTCTGGTCAATGCCTGTAAGGACAGAGCCAAAGAACTCCCCATCATCGGTGGAATCAGATTCCTCAAGTAATTTGATCGTTCGTTTTCAGGCATGCAGCCTGTTTTCATGTTGATTAGAAAACATGCCTGAAACGAAAACTCTATAACGCCGTGCCACCTTGGCACGGCGCCAGAATGCGCGGACGGATGGCAAAAACTAAGTCTTTGCCACTATTGATAATTACGAATGCGCACGTCCACAGACAGCGCTTTAAGCGCATCGACCATCGCTTTAGGCTCGGTATCGCTGTAATGATATGGAAATACAATTTTGGGTTTGACCATTTCAACAGCGTGTGCCAATTGCGCCGGCGTCATCGTATAGGGCTGATTACACGGCAAAAATGCAACATCGACATCACGAATATTCGCCATTTCAGCAATATCTTCGGTGTCAGCCGCAATATAAATTCGGAAACCATCGAGTGTGAGCACAAAACCATTATCGCGACCTTTCGGATGGAATTTATCATGCCCAGGCGTCGTATTATAAGCCGCTACCGCTTCGATACGAATGTCACTGCGCAGATCGCGCGCCTCTCCGTTCGTCATCACGATGCTCTGAGCCACTTTGGCAGCAACATTTTTATTCGTGATGACCGTCGTATCGGCTTTTTTGAGCGCAGCAAGCGCAGCGTCATCCCAATGATCGTAATGCTCGTGTGTGATCAACACGTAATCGGCTTTTGGCATTTTTTGATAATCAATGTCACGATTATCCATGCGGCTGACAGGATCGACCTGGATCTCAACGCCATCAAAGACGATGCGCAAACTACCATGTCGAATGCAGTGCAGACTTATGTCTTTGCCTGAAGCCGTCTTAAAGCTATCCATCTGGTAACCCAATTCGTCGAGTGCAATTTTTTCCATATTCATACCTCCTTGATCCGTCGTGGTTTCAGCCGTTTTTTCCACCACGATTTGTTCAATGCCAGCCTTGTCGCCGACTTTTTCAACGGCCAAATCGCTCTCCACACGTCCCGGCGAGGAACACGCGGAAAACAATACGAGTAGTCCAAAAATCAATCGTTTTTTCATTACATACACACTTATCGTTACAGTGACGGTAGAGACGCGCGGGCCGTTTTGACAGATCCATCATTCTCGATGAGGTTAATTTGCCTGACGTGGCCTTGAGTCTTACGACTCGGTCTTTAACAAGCGTTTGAGGCGCTCGTCCTCAACGACGACGGCGATCACACGCTCGCCGCGGATCTCGACTTTACCTGCGGGCGCGCCCTTGATGCGATGCACGAATTTTTGCTGAGTCGCATGCACCTCAGCCTGGTTTGCCTGAGCAAGCTTGGAATAATGCACGGCGAGCGTTGCCGCATCGAGCAGCGTGTCGCTGTCGGGCTCAGCCGACTTGATGACGACGTGCGAACCGGGCATGTGCGCGACGTGCAGCCACCAGTCGTTGCCTTTAGCCACGCGAAACGTCAGCCAGTCGTTGTCTTCAGCCGACTTGCCGACCAAAATATTGACCCCCTGTTTCGAGGTGAAGGTTTTGTAAGGCTTATGGGCTTCGACGGGCTTTTTGGCTGTGGCAGGAGGCTTGACCTTTGGAAACACATCACTGAGCGAGACGACGAGCTCGGCGTCGAGCTGCTGTATGGCCACGGCGTCGGTGAGCGCAGCCAACGCAGTTTGAGCCGCGTGAACGCGATCAAGCTGAGCGTGCGTCTCGGCGAGTCGCGCCTCGATCTGAGGCAACGCCCGCGACGCGCGTTTACAACGGTTATAACGCTGCTCAATGTTTTCGCGGATCGACAGCGCCGGATCGAGCTTGATCACGACGTCTTCGCCCGTTTCAAAATCAGGCAAGATCGCCTCGTCGACGCCGGGTTTTAGCTGATACGCAT
>JAZUKH010000184.1:0-1744 GCA_045643185.1 Myxococcota bacterium
GGGGAGACTTCCCCCTCCTACAAAATCCTTATTAATAAAGGGAGGATATACTTATTCATTTTTTTCAAATAACGTTAAAATTGAGACAAAAATGTCATATTCATTGACAAAGTTGTCATCTTGTTATCACACATACATTCAGTATAATGCCGCCCATGTTTTGCCTATGTATTTTAGGCTAGTTCAAACGTCTCTCACGAATAGGGAATCAAGTTATGTTGAAAAAAACCGTTATTTTGCTCTCTACGTTCAGTCTCCTTTCCTGTGGCTTCATGGGCTGCAGCGACGATAACAATGATCCGGAAACGTCCAGTCTGGCGCTCAAACTGGTCAAATCGGATATCGGCCATCAGGCATCGACGATCAGCGAAAACGACCTTGCGGGCTTCGTTCAGGGACAATACGACCTCAATTTCGACTTGCTCCGAAACTCGACCGCTCAAATCGGAGACCAGAACGCGATGATCTCGACTTTCAGCCTTCAGAGCGCCTCAGGAATGCTGTGGGCGGCTGCCGCAAACGACACGAAAGAAGAAATGGCCAAAGCACTCCACTTTGATGATCATACGCACAGCGCGCTCAATAAATTAAACAGCCTCGTCATGGCCGGTCGACGGGATGCCGTGGAAGACAAAGATTTCAAACAGGATGCCGTTGACATCAATGTGACAAACGACCTTTATGCCTCGCCGTCCTATCAGTGGAAAGCGGATTGGCTCGACCTGCTCGCCAAAGAATACGACGCCGGCATCACCGAAATGGATTTTGCCGCCGACCCCGAAGCTGCTCGAAAATACATCAATGACGTGGTTGCCAAAGACACCCACGATCGCATCAAAGACCTCCTGCCGCCAACCAGCATCGATGTCCAAACCCAAGCTGTTTTGACCAACGCGATCTACTTCAAAGCACCCTGGGCTAATGAATTCCATGCCGGCAGTGCAAAAGTGCCCTTCACCAAGAAAGACAACTCGTCCGTCGATGTCGACGTCATCCGTGGCACTGGTTACTGGGATTATAACAAGTCGGATGACTATGAAGCCGCCTTGATCCCGCTTCGTGGCCAAACCTTCAGCATACTCTTTGTCCTGCCCAATGATATTGATGCCTTACTCGCCAATGCCAATGGTCAAAGCATGGTGAGCATTCTCGATAGCTTGAAGCAACAGGATGTTAATGTCACGATCCCCAAATTCCAATTCGAGACCAACGTTAAGCTGAGCGACCCGCTCAAAGCCCTTGGCATGAATAAAGCCTTCACGCCCAGTGCCGATTTTAGCCTCATGACAGAAAAACCGAACGAGATATTTATTTCCGAGGTCTATCACAAAACGTTCGTTGGCCTGAATGAAGATGGCGTCGAAGCCGCCGCTGCCACAGCCATCGTCGCCAAAGATAACGCCATACCTATGCCAGAAGTCAATTTCGACCTGAACCGTCCCTTCGTGTTCGTCATCATTGAAAACAAGTCTGAAACGCCGCTCTTCGTCGGCCGCGTCATGAACCCCGCCGCTTAGTTGGAATCAACGCAAAGTCCGCGTATTCGCCGCTGTGATAGCCGTCACAGCGGCTTTTTTTTTGCCCAACCAGCCATATTCGTCGACGTTAACGCCGACGCCAGTCTGACCGATTGAAGCAACACCGCTTCGCCAGACGCTTTCGGGGACATTCAACGCGGCATCGGGGACATTTCACGGAGCTCGGCTATCGGCTGCGCCGATACGCCTCACCGTTCGGGCTATCT
>JAZUKH010000185.1:0-43778 GCA_045643185.1 Myxococcota bacterium
CTGTTTTTGAGAAACACCGTGTTTGGATCGCGGTCTTCAAGCTGAACCTTGTCTGGCGTCAAGACCTGCTCGCCTTCAAAGACGAAGTAGTTAAAAAGGTCCAAAAACGTCGCCGGGTCCCGGCAAAAGACCTTGAACGCGGGGTCCTTGAACTTTCGGTCGTCGAGTTCCCACGGCTCCTTGGGCGGCGTTGGGGGCTGGCTGACCAACGCGGAACTTACCTGCATGTCGTTGTTTTCATTCATGGTACCTCCTAGGGTAATGGAGGCGTGCGAGAGACACGCCTGCGTTTTTTCACCCTATGTATTCGCCAGCGACTTTGAAAACGTGACATTTTTTTTCACTTTTTTTGAATTGTTCGTGAATGAATACGAAGCGTATGCATGAAATCCTGCTCGTTTTTTGCCATTTTGTGGTAGATTTGCACCTGGTGTTTTAGCAACACACCACTGAACAATTGCAATTGATTCAACATACGACACACCATGTATTTCACGATAGGCATCGAACCCGATATCAAACTCGCCGAACGTCTCACGTTCATTCAGGAAGACCTCGGCAAAATCATAGAATCACGCCAGGCACGCGTTCGTTGGACGAGTCCGGAATGGCTATATTTTCCGATCCGTTTTCTCGGCCAAATGGAAGACACCGAAATTCCTGAGATCTGCCGTCACATTGAGGCAGCGGTCCACGCGATCAAACCCTTCACGATCTCGACGGCAGGCATCGAGGCCTACCCGAATCCAGCCTGTCCGCGCATTATTTCGGTCTTGCTGCAACAAGGTGAAGAGCAACTCACCGCATTACGTGCCGCACTTGACGCCTCATTCTCCATGAGCCACCTGCGCGGCGACTCGCGTGCGTTCAAACCCAGCATTACGCTCGGTCGCGTTTCAACGCCGAATGGCAAGATCGACCTCACCGACTGCATCGACGCCATCGGTGACCTCAACTTCGGCCTGACCGATATCAACGAGGTCGTTCTTTACAGCGCCGACCTGCTCTACTCAGGTCCTGAATACAACGTTATCTCCCGCCATCAGCTCGGTTGACACATTATTTCGAGGTCAGCCGCCTAAAGGATGCGGCTTTTGCCCACCACACGCTCGGAGCCGTCTCAAAAGCGTGGCGTATTTCGCTCCGCGAAATAGCCACGCAGCGTCGGGCGTATCGGCAACGCCGATAGCCCGCGCCCTCAAAAAAACGCGCTTTTGGTCACCAAATAGTGCCTTTTAAAATTGCACTCAAAATCAATCTTTATTAGAACTATAAGGTTGGTTTTAAGTGGCATTTCGCGCTTTTTTTTGGAGGAAAATCCATGCTGAAAAAGAAACTTTGCACCGCGCTTGTGGCGATGTCGGCGACGATATTGGCGGCATCCAATGCAGAAGCCATCTCGATCTGCATCGATCCGGGACACGGCGGCGAAGACCCTGGCGCAACCGGTTGCAGCCTGGTCGAGTCTGAGATCAATCTTTCCGTGTCCAAAAAGTTGGAGACACTGATGAAAGCCGCTGGCTATACGGTCTATATGACCCGTACGAGCGACGCGACGGTCAGCCTTTCGGGCCGTTCGAGTTTCGCGAACAGCAAGGGCGTCACAACGTTTGCCAGCATTCACACAAATTCGGCCGAAGCCGTGGCAACGGGCATCGAAACGTATTGCTACAACGGGCAGATGGGCAATAAAAGCGGCACACAGGCCAAGAACATTCAGACCAAAATGGTCGCCGCATGGCCGCTGGCTAACCGCGGCGCAAAAGAAGCCAACTTCCACGTCGTTCGCGAGACCAGTATGCCCGCGACCTTGACTGAGCTCGGTTTCATCAACAACTGCTCCAAAGACGCTACCTATTTGAAAGACGACTCGCACCGCAACTCAGCAGCCAAAGCACACTGCGAAGCCCTTGTGGGACAGTGGGGCGGAACCGCTTCTGCATGCGGCGGCAGCACGGGCGGCGGTGGCGGTGGTGGTACCACAAGCACCGGTTCCGTCATGGGATTCGTGTTGGAAGGCGCCTCGCTCGACTCCAACGCACCAAAGATCTCGGGCGCGAAATACACCTGCGGCTCAAAAAGCGTGACAAGCAGTGCTGATACCGTTTCCAAGTTCGAACTGCCCGTCGGCAACTACACATGCAAAGCCGAAAAAGACGGTTATAAGACCAACACCCGCAGCGACTGCGCCGCCGTCACGGCCGGAGGCACGTCCTGGTGCTCCGTCAACATTCCTAAAGCCGAAGTCGTCGTTCAGAACGGTACGGCCAGCGGCGCCGTCAAAGACAGCGTCTCGGGGGGCAACATCAAAGCAACCGTCTCGGTCGCCGGCGGCGATACCAAAAGCTACGATGGCTCGACAAACTGGTCGTTCTCACTCAAACCCGGCGCCTACACCATCAAAGCGACTTCCACAGGCTATGATGACGGCTCCGTCACCTGTAACGTCACCTCCAATGCCACGGCAAACTGCCCCATCACGCTGAATCCCAAAAAAGCTAAGATGCACGGCGCCGTCATTGACAAAGCGTCTGGCGCCAAAGTCTCGGGAACCGTCTCACTCGGCACCAATACACAAAATTACGACGCCAATAACGACTGGTCGTTCGATGTCAACGCAGGCACCTACACGATTACAGCCACCGTCCCTGGCTACAACACCGGTACCGTCAGCTGCACTGCAGGTAAAGGCGAAACCAAAGCCTGTAATATCGAAGTCACCAAAACCGTTACGGTCGTGGAGATCGGCACGCTGCGCGGCACCGTCGCTGACACGGAATCAGGTGAACTCATTACCGCCGACGTCTCAATCAAAGATCTCGACCAGAGCTACCACTACACCGGTACAGGCCAGTGGCAGCTCACGCCGCCCGTCGGCACCTACACCGTCAGCGCCACGGCAGAAGGCTACGAAGCCGGTTCCAGCACCTGCGGCGTCAAGGCCAACGAAGTGACTCAGTGCCCCATCAAACTCAAAGCCAAAGCCGTCCCAACCTCAGGACGTGTGTATGACATCGCTACAAATTCGTCCGTCCCAGCCGAAATCACCATCACGGACAAAGATGGCACAAAACAAACGATCAGTTACGATGGGTTGACCAACTGGACGCTCGACCTCAAACCGGGCTCCTACGACCTCAGTGCAAAAGCCGACGGTTACATTTCCCCCTCCGCGACGTGCATCGTCAAAGCCGGTGCTTCGGCCACCTGCGACGCAGCCATCGCCAAAGAAGGTTCCGAACTCGGCACACTCAGCGGCATCGTCCACGACGCACGCAGTGACGGTTACCTCGTCGCCGCTACCGTCGCCATCACGGGTGGACAGGCCTTTAACTTCAATCCCTTCTCGAGCGATTGCGATAACAACGCCTGTAAAACCTGGAACGTCGAAGGCCTCGCCGTTGGCGAATATACCATCACGGCTTCCGCACCCGGCTACTACACCAACACCGCCACATGCAAGGTCGTCGCCAAGGAAGTGGGCTCCTCGCTCTGCAAGATCGCGCTCACCGCAAAGGAAGATGCCGACAATCCCACAAACATCGAAACGGGTGCTTCACCGACAATCATGATCCAACCCATCGATTCCGACTGCTCCATTACCAGCGTCGCCCACAAACATGGCACGCCATTTGGACTCCTCGCCATCGCCACCGCACTCGGCTCAGCGCTGGCCCTTCGTAGACGCAAAGATCGTAAGGGAGAATAATCATGAAGTTCACATCCTGTCTAAAAATACTTGCTGCGACAGCCTGCCTCACCGCACCGCAACTCGCGTTCGCACAGGCATCGGTCGAACCCACACACGGCGGCCTCGTTCGACTCAACCCCGACAATTTCTGGAACATCGCAGACACTCAGGCCGAAATTCAGATCAATGAACCGACCTTCCTCGCTGAAGGACTCAAAACACCCACCATCTCACCCGATGGCAAACAGGTCATACTCGCCCGACGAACCTTCAACCCCGGCGAAAAAGGCAAACTCTATCGTTGGAATGACTCAAAACAGCCACTCGAAATGATCATGGAAGACGAGGAAGTCTCCGACCACATCACCTGGACCAGCAACAACGATTTCTTTATGCGCGAAAGATCTGCTCCCTTTTTTAAAGACGGGCAAAAACGTCATTTCTCCATTGAGAACAAGCTCACGCGCTTCAAAACGCGTCGTCTTATCCAGGAAAATCCCGTCATCGCTTATGATTCGGACGACGTTATCGTCATGAAACGCCTTGGCGTCATTCAGGCCATTTCAGACGTCACCGTCGACCGTTACTACGGCCCAATCGTCTCGGCAGATGAAAATTACATCGTCTTCTCAGGACTCAGCACCGGCATCAACCTCTTCGATATCGCTGCAAACGCCGTTGTCTATCAGGACAACAAAGGTACGTCGCCACACTTCTCGGCCGACAGCAAATACCTGATCTACGCACAGACCAGCGATGACGGCCACGTCCTCACACAGGGCGACATCGTCGTCATCGACCTGAATGCCAAAACCAAGCGCCGTATCGCCAACCCCAAGGGCGAGGTTCGAGTGAACGCCACGCTGAGCAACGACGCGAAGTTCATCGCCTACGAAAATGTCAACGGCGAGTGCTTCAGAGCCCAGGTGATGGAATAGAAGATTGATGTAAAAAAAACCGCCCATTTGGGCGGTTTTTTTGTTTGGGCGACACCAGATCACAGGCGTCACTCAGACGAACGAAGCGATTACGAATTGCCCATGGTCTCCATGACGATGGCCTGAACGCGTTCACGGATCTCGGGAATCGTGCCGTCGATCGTGCAGGCTGCGGCATTTTTGTGCCCACCACCGCCAAAGCTCGCGGCGATCTTCGAAACATCAAGATTTCCACGCGAGCGGAAACTGAGTCGAAAATGCGTTTCTTCAAGCTGCGTCAAAAACATGCTGACTTCGACGCCGCTAATGCTTCGCGCGTAATTGATGAACCCATCGGTCATGGCGCCGGTGCAATGACAGGCTTTGAGCATGTCACGCGTGGCGTGCAGACAGGCGATACGCCCGTCTTCCGAAAGCCACAAACTCTGCAAAACCAAGCCAAGCAGACGAACTTTTTCAACCGGGTTGTTCTCGTAAATGTTGGAGCAGATCTCCCACACGTCGATATCCGTCGTGAGCAGACACGCGCTGACACGCATGGCATCCGGCGTCGTCGAGGTATAGCGATACGACCCGGTGTCGGTGATGATCGAAGTATAGAGCGCCGCCGCAATCGGCTTTGTCAACGCCACGCCAAGCGCATTCATGAGGTGATAAATGATCTCACCCGCGGCCGAAGCGTGTGAGTCGTGCAAATTCACGAGACAGTCCCCCCACGGCACGCTGTGATGATCGATAAAAGCCTTCGGACACTTCAGCTCGTCCATCGGGAACTTCTTGCCGAGCAAGACCGGATCGCCGCAATCCAACACCAGAACGAGGTCAAAATCGTAATCGGTGAGTGTGTGCACGATCTCGTCCGCGCCTTCCAAAAACGTAAAGGTCGAGGGGATCTCATCGACGTTAAAGACGGTGACATCCTTGTTCAGTGCGCGCAAAATGTGCATCATCGCGATGGCAGAACCGGCGGCATCGCCGTCCGGACGGCAGTGCATCGTCACCAGGATCTTCTGGGCACCGCGAATGACCTCGACCATGCGCGGCATCGTCTGTTGGAGATGTTCCAAGCGATCAAAATTCATGACGTCTAACCTTCAGAGCCCATCTGCCCATTGCGTCTGAGGTCGGCCAAAAGCTGCGACATGCGCTCGCCCGTTTCAAACGCCTCATCATAATGAAAGACCAGCGACGGTACGCGGCGCAGATCCATGCGTTCCCCAATCAACGTGCGCAAAAACGGCTTCGCTTTTTCAAGCCCTGACTCGATTTCCTCGCGATTGGCCTTCTTGTCACAAAGCCAGTTGACATGCGCGATCTGAAGATCCGAAGAAACACGGATCTCCGTCAGCGTCACCGCAGCCAGGCGCGGATCCTTCACATCCTGCAAAAGCGCCGTCGCCAGAATGCGCTGAAGCTCGTGACCAACTTTTTCCTGTCTATGTTTTGCCATCTTTTCTCCCAAAATTTGTAGGACGTACGCCATCCAGACCGATAAAAGGCACTCAAATCTACTTCACTCGCTTATTTCGTCAAGCCTTTTTCGGTACGACATGTAGTTATTTCTCAGGCAGTTTGTATGACAACAGACGTCGATATTTTGGTTTGCGGGGGAAGTCTCCCCCTACGCGGCTATTTCATGTTTCTGTAGAGACGTGTGGTCCACGCGTCTCTACAGAAACACGAAATACGCCGCTACCCCCTCGCCTGGCGGGGCCATTTCCGGGCGTTGCGGTCCAAAGACCAAAATTTGCCATCCGAACGCATTATTTTCGCCAAAAACTCACCTATCTGTGATAATTTTTGAGGGTTAATGCTGTATTTACATCAGCCGGTTTCAATTTGCGCAAAAGAAACAGGTTGTGAAGGCAAATCTTGCAGTTTTTTGTTCCGACCAACACGAGGCAACCGTTTTAGTCCTCAGCTTACAGGAGTTTTTGGCATGTCCGAATACGATTATGATGAAGTCGCCGACTGGCAAGACATTCTCGACGAAGTCGTCTGTGGAAACACAGATGGTCTCGTTTGTCCGTTCTGTAGCAAAAAAGCGATCGAAGTTGACCTGGAAGGGCCAGAGATCGAGATCAAATGCACGGAATGTGGCCGCTGGATCAAAGGCCAGAACGCCCTCTAATCAACGGAGTGATAGAAAATGCCTAAAAATGCTTTTATCGGAAGCGGTATTTCATTTCCGATGCAGGTCGATGCACTCGGTGGCACGGAACTCAGTGAAGATGATGCCAACATTCGCCAGTGTATGACCCTGATTCTGGGAACTGCACCGGGGGAACGTCTTTTTAGACCAGATTTTGGCTGTGCGATCCATGATATCCTGTTTGAACCCAATACCATGCTCACAGCGGCTAAGATCGAATACGAAGTCAAACGCTCACTTCAGACGTTTGAACCGCGTATCACCGATATCGAAGTTGTCGCCAAACCGGACGATGACGAACCGAGCCGCATGAACGTTTCCATTTCATACGTCATCAAAAAAACGAATTCGCCGGCCAACATGGTCTATCCATTTTATCTTCGTAGAGAGGAAGAAGCATGATTCCATTACCAAAATTAGACGACCGCAAATGGGATGATCTCGTTCGTGAGGCGATAGACCTCATTCCCAAATACTGTCCCGAGTGGACGAACCACAATGCGTCCGACCCTGGTATCACCATCATCGAGTTATTTGCCTGGCTCGTTGAAATTCTCCTGTATCGTCTGAACCGCGTTCCCGAGAAAAACTATCTTGCCTTCCTCGACTTAATGGGCATCGAATTGCAGCCGCCTCACCCGGCTAATGTCGACCTGACCTTCAGTCTCGTGCCCGGTGCACGCAACTTCCAGGTCATTCCGGCCGGCACCAGTGTCGCGACAAACTACAAGAATGATGAACCGCCCGTGATCTTTGAAACGCTCAAAGACCTCGTCGTGCTGCCCACCTCGATCGTCCGCTGCTTCTCGCAGTTCCACGATATCTACGCCGATAACACGCCTTACATTTATGGTCGTCCGAATCAGTCTTTCGAAGCCTTCATGGGCTGCGAACGCATCGAACGCTACATTTATCTCAAGGATGACCACCTCGAGGCGCTCAACGAAGAAGCGCTGCTCATCCTCGGCGTCAGCACGCCAAGCAGCCCCGACACCGACTTCCCAACGCTGTGTGAATGGGAATACTGGAACGGTCACCGTTGGCGCGAACTCGAACAGTCCACGCAGGAACTCCCCGTCGGCTGGATCGCCTTCAACGGCGTTCAGGGCTGGGAAAAGTGCACCGTCAACGACGAAGAAGGCTTCTGGCTCCGCGGCCGACTCGTAAACGTGCCCCAGTCGACCGACATGACGCTCGTCGAACGCATTTCTATGCGCATCGAGATCCTCGGCGAAGGCATCATTCCTGAACACGCACTCTCGCTCACGAACACCGACGACTACCTGCCACTCGACCTCACCAAAGCGTTTTATCCGTTCCACAAAGAACCGGCTCCGGATTGCGCCTTCTACCTCGGCAACGACGAACTCTTCGGTCACCCGGGTGCCCGCATCCGCATCGACTTCGAACTTTCGGATGCCGTCAACGTCAGCGGCTTGAACCCGTCCAACGATCTGCGCATCGCGTGGGAATACTACGACGGCAAACAGTGGCAACACATCGGCACCGTCAACCCCAAAGCCGTCGAAGAAACGCTTCGTGGCCTCGACTTTGACGATTCGACCTACTGCTTCACGAAAAACGGCACCGTCAGCTTCACACTGCCCGAAAATATGGCTAAGACCCGCGTCTCGGATCAGGAAACCTACTGGGTCCGTGCCCGTATCCTTCAGGGCGACTACGGCGTGCCCGGCATGTATATGCTCGATGGCGACAAATGGGCCTGGTTTGACGAACGCCCGCTGCGTCCGCCTCAGCTCCGTTCCGTCCGAATCAAATACGAAGAAGCCAGCCGCACCCCCGCTTCCGCCCTCACATACAACGATTTCCGTTACACCGATGTCACGGAAAGTGTCGGCGAAGGACTCGCCCAGGTTCAGGTCTTCGAACCAATCCCTGACGAAAATCCCTCAATGTATTTCGGCATGAACGGTCCGTTCCCCAACGAACAGATCCAGGTCTACTTCCACACGGTTTCGAGCACCGGCGCCCACTTCGAAAGAAACGAGCATGACGCCAAATGGCTCAAATCCTACTATCGTAAAATGGAAGAACAGTATTACGGCAACCGCAAAGTCGTCTGGGAATACTGGGATGGTAAAGACTGGAAAGACCTCGGCGTGAACGACGAAACGCGTGCCTTTACCGAAAGCGGTTACGTCACCTTCCTCGGCCCCAAAGACATGGCGCCGACGCGTAAATTCGGTGAAAACCTCTTCTGGCTCCGTGTACGCCTCGAAATGGGCGGTTACGAAGAATTGCCCAAACTCGACCACATTCTGTTCAATACGGTTCAGGCGACCAACCGCCGCACCATCAACTTCGAAATTCTTGGCACCGGCCGTGGCACGCCCAACCAGCAGTTCAAAATGCTGAACAAACCGGTCCTCGAAGGCGAAAAAATTTGGGTGCGCGAAAAAGAAATGCCGCGTGATGAAGAGATCGCTGAACTTGAAAAGCTCTACGGCAACGAAAAGTTCATCGAAAAAGACGTTCGCGGCGACGGTTTCTGGGTCCGCTATCAGTGTGTCGACAGCTTCTACGCGTCGAATTCACGCAGCCGTCACTATCGCATCGACCGCATCTCCGGCAAAGTTCGTTTTGGGGATGGCACGCGTGGCATGATGCCGGCATTCATGGATCAGAACGTTCGTTGCACGCATTATTGCGTTGGCGGTGGTGCCCGTGGCAACATCGGTCCGAACCAGGCCAACACGATCCGTCAGGCCATTGCCTACATTGACGGTGTGACCAACCACTACGATGCCGCAGGCGGTTCCGACGTTGAAACGATCGAATCGCTCAAACAGCGTGGACCTTACGTCATCAAAAGCCGTTATCGTGCCGTCACGAAAGAAGACTTCGAAGTGTTGTCGCTTCAGAGCTCGAACGCGATCGCGCGTACCGTGTGTCTGCCGTCGACCGAACGAGAAGGCGAAGTCTGCATCGTGGTCGTGCCGAAATTCGACCGCGCCAAACACGATTACAAACTCAAACTGGTGCCGTCGACCGAACTGATCCGCCGCGTCAAGACCTACCTTGACGAACGTCGCCTCGTCACGGTCAAAGTGAACGTCGAACGTCCGCAATACACCGAGCTGAGCATCAACCTCGAAATCATTCGTTCCACGACAGGTTCGAGCGAGCGTCTCAAACGCGAGATCGAAGAATCGCTTCGTAAATTCCTTCACCCGATCGTCGGCGGCCGCGATGGCCAGGGCTGGCAGTTCGGTCGAAACGTTTACAAAGTCGATCTCTTCCACATCGTCGAGCAGGTCGATGGCGTCGAATTCGTCGACAAGATCCAAATCTTTGACGAGGATCGTGGCATATACGTCGATCAGATCAAGTTGCCGCAGAAAGGTCTGCCCTACCTGGTCAACATCGATATCACCGAGAAAACCCGCGACCGTATCGTGTAAGTTTCTCGGATCTGCAAACGCAGCGGGGATCACGCTTCGCTGCGTTCCACGTCGGTCAAAACGTCAAAACAGCGTGCTGGTCCGGCGTCATGCGATTCACGAACTCACGATTTCGTCTTTGTTGGAGTAAGCCATGCGCGAACAAACCAAACGAAAACTTAGCGTCCCCGACCTTGAGGGGCTCAACGCGAAGGATGCCGCAGCCTTTCTGGTGTTGAATGGATTTCCTCGTCCAGAGATCATCTACGAGGAGAGCTATGAAGATGTGTACACGGTCCTGAGTCAGGAACCGGCGAAAGGCCAGATCGTCGATGCCGACACGATCGTCAATATTCATGTGGCGCAACGCTCGTTCTGCGATTTCCTTCCCGGCATCTTCCGCACGAGCGTTTACGAAGGTCACACGCAGATCCGCGACTTCCTTTGGATCTTTCGTCATCTTTACGACGAAATTTCGGACGAAGTGGACAATATTCCGAGCCTTTTCAAGCCTTACGAAACGCCTTCGGACTTTTTGCCCTGGCTGGCAAGTTGGGTAGGCTTCGTTTTGGACGAGGACTGGCCCGAAGAAAAGAAACGTTATCTGCTCAGACGAGCGGTGGACTATTACAGCATTCGTGGCACGGTCAAAGGCCTGAAACTGTTTCTTTCGATCTTTGTGGGCGTAGAACCCGAGATCATCGAGAATGCGTGGCCGTTTAACGGCTTCCAAATCGGCGTTCATTCGACGATGGACATTGATTCGGTCATTTTCCCGGTGGTCAATCGTTCCCACTGCTTCATTGTGGATCTGCCGATCGAACCGGACGAGATCTCGGAGCACACGATCGTGAAGATCCACGACATCATTCGATCTGAAAAACCGGCACACACGATGTATTACCTTCGTTTCAAGGGCAAACGCGTGGCGCTTTCGGAATTCCAGCTCACGGTCGGCGACGAGGAACAGGGGTACGTCATTGGGTCCGGCGAGGAAATCGTCGACCTGGGCGAGACCGAAGTCGAACGTTTACCGGGCGAAGAATAGATTTTTCAGCGCCCACGCGGGCAAGCGCGGGCACACGACTTTAATTCAGTTACGTTTTAACGATTTTGCATAATTCCGCCGCAAGGCGGACAACCATCAGGTGAGAAGAATGGCAGAAGACCAGGGATTCAAACGCATTAACTTCTTTAAAGGCTTCGTCACGACCACGAAAGACTGGAACGACGCTGAGCTTTATCATGTCGAAAAACACAAATTGCACAACCGTTGTTTCCACGGCGCGGGTATTGTTCCCGGCTATCGTCAGGAACTCGCCGTGCACGCCCGTGGCCGCGCCGATATGTCGGTCGAAATCGCCCCGGGTTATGCCATCGACGGTCAGGGCAACGACATTCTGCTTTATGAGACCGAGATCAAGGCCATCACGAAAGCGGATTTTAAACTGCCGTTGACCGTGTACGTCGTGCTCAAATATGTTGAGGAATTCACGGATTTCATCGCATACAAAGAGAATTTGGACTTTAAAGGTCACAAACGCATTCAGGAAAAAGCCGTGGTCGAGCTCTCCATCACGGAACCGGACATTGCTTCTGAAGTTGAAATTGCGCGTATCTACCTGACGGAAGATGCGAAGAAGATCACGGATGCGAAAGACCCGTTGAATCCTGGTCCGAACGAGATCGACCTTCGTTACGTTCCGCGTGCCGGTGTCGTCGGCGGTTATCTGCCGATGGATCTCATCAACCGTCTTCGCAAACTGCTTCGTGGTCAACGCGATGCGTACTATCGTTTGGCGCGTGACAAGAAGGTCTTGTCGGCAAACGGCGCGGCACTCGGCTTGATGACGGTCGACATGTTGCTCGAATCGGGCACGGTTGGTCCGCAAAACATCCTGCCGTTGCTCTCAAACATCGGCGACCTCGAATGGGATACGATCAACGAAATCGAAGCGACCAAACCGACGTTGAAAGCCATGAAAGACTTTGGTCAGTTCAAACACTCGGTCGAAGTCTTCCGCGACTTGGTCGACGACAAGTCCCTCTCTGTCGACGAAAACGACCTCATCAACTTCGATTCCCTCGATCAAGTCATCACGATTCAGGAAAAATCGTCGTCACCGCTGTCCTCTATCGTGGGTGAACAGACCCAGACCGAGATCGTGGCTGATGAAGAAAACGAAATTTCGAACGAATGGACCAAGGTCAAAGAATGGTCTGGCGACATGCCCGAAACGGTCATGATCGAAGGTCAGGAGTGGACGCTTATCGACTCGATCGATATTTACAACAAAGACAGCGAACAGGCTCA
Source organism: Myxococcota bacterium (assembly GCA_045643185.1). GTDB lineage: Bacteria > Myxococcota_A > Bradymonadia > UBA4248 > UBA4248 > RGIG464. The sequence goes on from JAZUKH010000185.1 coordinate 12,497, forward strand.
CTTGTTCCAAGTCTGTGAAGCACGCGACTCGTGGCACACGCGTCAGCGCATCCGCTACCCGGATGGCGTCACCGTCGAAGATGCTGGTATTGCCCACGAAGGCGGCTACACGACGTTTGAAATTCACAACGTCACGCCGAATCGCCCGATCATGCTCCTCCGCCGTATGGACTATGCCCGTGGTAACTTCGAGATCGAATACTCCGCCAACGATATGCGCGTCGGCATCTCGCAGTGCCCTGGTTCCGACAAGCGTTTCCGTTGGAGAAACTGGCCGTTTATGATCCCGGCCGAATTCGTTTCGACCGAAGCGCTTAAAATCACGCAGAAAGCGCTCACGGCTGAACGTGATATCAACATGTTCCGCTTCTGGTTCTATCAGGCGCTTTAGTCGACAGAAACGGCGCTCTGGTCAAGCGACCGGCGCCGCAGGCAGAAGGGGTAGCGGCGTATTTGGCTGGCGACGTTTCCATATCATGGAAACGATTCCGCCACCAAATAGACGCGTAGGGGAAAGCCTTCCCCACAAAATAAAAATTGACCGTCTGCCACCTGTTTTGATTCGTTTTTTGACCAAATCCCGTTTTATTCTTAATAACCCGCGCCCCCAGTCAACGATCCGGGGTGGCTCAATCGCGATGCGCGCTTGCACGCACGCTTCATAAGGAACACGTTATGGACGATAAACAACGTTATGAAGTCTTCAAAATCCGTCAGGGACGATGCCAATATTGCGGTACGCGACTGAAATGGGAAGCCTACGAAGTGCCCGGCCTTTCTGGTGGCTGGGTGATTCGCGAAGACGAAGATAAAGCCCAGGCGCTCTGTTACAAGTGCGCCAAATTTATTGAAACCAACAACAAGAAACCGCTTCGCCTCGAAATCAACGAGGCCAATCGCCCCGCTTCTCTCATTTTCGGCCAGGATGACGCGCCTGAAGAAGCGCCTGATCTCTCCAATCTTGAAGGCATCGACGATTAACCATCCTGTCCCGATCGGACATAGACGCGCCACGCCTTGACGTGGCAAGGAGATTTTCATGAGCATCGACAAAATCCGCATTACCAACTTACTCGAACTCCGTTACGACTATATGTCAGCACGTAACGTCCTCAATAACTGGCAAAAACAGAGCGGCATCAAAGAAGACCTGAACGACTTCAGCGATGCTCAGATTCGCTCTCTCGTGATCTACCTGAAAAACAATGCGCCGGAAGCCTCCCGCACAATTGGCGGCCTGGAACGCCTGATTTTGAATGCCGACAACGAACCGGTCGTCGAAGCGGCGCCCGTCGTTGAAGAAGCCGTCGTCGAAGCCGCACCGGCTGAAGATGTCGCTGTTGAAGACGCACCGGCTGAAGAAGCCGCTGTTGAAGACGCACCCATGGCTGATGACAACGCCATCGTCGAAGCCGAAACCGAAGTGAAAGCCGACGAAAACGTCGATGACGCTGCTGCCCCCGCTCAGGATCAGGAAGCCGCGAAAGACGCTGCGCCTGCGAAAGATTCCAAAAAGAAATCCAAAAACAAAAAGTAATTTCTGATCTTCTTTTGTTTTAGGTGACTTTTCTTCACATTTCCCTTCCCCGCGAGGGAAGGGATCTCAATTTGACGCACCATCGCGCCTCAAGGAGTTTATATGCCCTGCATCCAGGTTCATACTTCTGTCTCTATCTCGCCCGAACACGAAACCAGCATTAAATCCCGTCTTGGCAAAGCCATCGAAGTCATTCCCGGCAAATCCGAAGGCTGGCTGATGATCACACTGAGCGGCGACGAATGCATCTATTTCAAAGGCACCAAAGCCCCTGCCGCGTTTGTCGAAGTCAGCGTATATGGCAACGAAAACGCCCAAGCCTTCAACGCTCTGACCGCCGAGATCTGCGATATCTTGAATGACGAACTCAATATCGCCTCGAACCGCATTTACGTGAAATACGCAGCCACGGCTCACTGGGGCTGGAATGGAGGCAACTTCTAATTTGTAACGCCCAACCCATTCATTCTTTGTAGAGACGTGTCACGTCTCTACATGGTTCGGCATTACCACAAAATTTGGGCCACCAAGATCAAAACGATGACGATCAACACAACCATGATGATCGGCAAGACCAAATTTCTTTTGCGTTGTCTTGGCAGCTTCGTGTACGAAACCATTTGTGGCACGGTATCACTTGAAGCGAGATCTTCCTGGACATTCCAAGTGGGTCCAGCGGGCGATGGTGACGTCGGCATCACCGCGTCGAGCGTATCATCAAACGCGGGAGGATCGAACGATTTTTCAAGAGCCCGCTCCTGCGCAGCGAGTTTTTCCATGGAAAGCCGGATCGTTTCGGACTGGTTGGGCACAGCGGCCACCATGCGCGTCGCTTCGTCGCTATGGATCACTGGCTGAAGATCTGAGTCATCGTCATCCTGATTCATGATTGACGGACTCGTTAGGGCTTTTGAACCAACGGGTGTCAGCGGCAAAAGTGGTCTTTGCACACGAGGTGATTTTTTGGGCGGAACGCTTTGTTCAGGCGTATCCGACACATCGATCGGTTCGTTATTAGGCGACGTGTTAAAGCTAGAGATGTCGATCGAAAGCCGCGTCGCATCGCTATCATGTCGTTTTCTTGGAATACTCTCGTCGACATTTGCCAATTGACTTTTATCGACGAGGTCCATGAATTTGACGACCTTGGTCATGTCATGCCCCGGTTCGGCGAGGCGCTTGAGTTCCTCAATGACCATGTCAGGCAACAGCGGGATCGTTCGATCCGTGTCGAGTTCAATTTTTGACTCGTCGCTATCGCGATGTCGAATGACGGAATTTTTGTCATCGGGTATTTCAGCGGCACTCATGAGCGGGAGCGCAGGCGAGTTGTCGAGCATGGCGCTGTGCATCCAGTCGAGCCAAGCCTGTCGATCGATATTCAAGCCATTTTGATAAGCAAAGACTTCCAATGCGGACTTGAATTCAAGCGCCGTCTGATAGCGCAACTTTTTGTCAAGGTCGAGCGCCTTCAACAAGATCTGTTCGAGATCACGCGGGAAGTTTGGATCGATATCAGTGGGTTTTGTGAACTGACCGGTCCTTGCAGCCATGAGCATATCTTCAACGGAGTTAAAGACATTAAAGAGTCGATTAGTGGTGGCTTCGTAGAGGACGACAGCGAGGCTGAAGATATCGGAACGGCGATCCGCTTTGTCGCACCAAGCCTGTTCGGGGCTCATGTAGCCGAATTTGCCTTTAACGATGTCTGGCGGCGTAACATCGGGCATTTTATTGGTTTTGGCGATGCCAAAGTCAGCGATTTTGACGTCACCTTTTCGATTAAGCAGGATATTTTCGGGAGAGATATCGCGATGAACGAGCTCGAGGTGTTCACCTTTTTCGTCGCAGAGCTCATGGGCATAGTGCAAGCCCAGAGCGGCCTGGCTCACGACATAGATCGCGACGCCGAGCGGCAACTTTTGACCTTTTTCGCGACACATCGAGAGGATCTGGTGAAAATCCCCTGCATCCATGAATTCCATGGTGAGGTAGGATCGTCCATCGGATCGGCAGAGGTCGAAGACCTCCATGATATTTGGGTGGCGCATATTGACTGAGAAGTGCGCCTCACAAATGATGGAACTGAGGAACTCGGCATCGGTTGCGACAGCCGACTTGATACATTTACAAACGAGGTATTTATCGCCACCTTGTTTTGTATGACCTTTCGCAAGGTAGATCTCAGCGATTCCACCTTCGGCGATCTTACGAATCAGGTTGTACGCACCAAGTTTCATGAAACCAACTCCATTTCCCCCAAAAACTGGGTTAGCGTTATGCCCGAAATCTCACATTTTGTCTAGAATTCCGCCCAAATTGCTTGCGTTTTTGGGGGCTTTTTTAGATACTGGTTGGCCGTAAAATCGGGTCATGTCTTTACCAGTCAGGCCTGAAAACGCAAGATATTGCATACAACACGCGTGATTGGCCCCGCCAGGCGAGGGGGTCGGCGCGTATGGGCGTTTCGCCCATAGCGACGCAGGGGGAGACTTCCCCCTCATACCCAACCCCAAACGTGTTTTGCATGATAAGACAATTGATTCATTATAACGCTGAAGTTCCCGTGGAATAAGGGTTTTTCGGCATCAAATCCAATCGAGATTGGGAGGAACGCATGGGACTCCAAGGTTTCCGTGACCAAAAAAACTCAGGCATCATCGTTGCCGTCTTTGTCGTCATCATTTTCGTTTTTATTTTCATGTTTGGCCTGCCGACGACGGACCTTTTTGGCGGTCGCAGCACCAAGCAGATCGCCAAGATCGGCAGCCATGAGATCGACACCGAACTCATGCGCAGCATGATATTGCGCCACTATGATGACCGAATTTTCCAGAGTCCGGAACTTCCGCTCGTTCAACGTCAGGTCGTCGACAACCTCGCGATCCTGTATTTGCTCGCCGATGAAGCGCGCAATGCGGGACTTCGCGTCAGCGAAGATGAGTGGCAGAACTATCTCACGAACTGGGAATCGGGGAATGAAGACATTCTGCAGCTTGGATTTTTGAAGAAGAACAAATTCTCGAAACAGCAATATGAATATGGCCTTCAGCGCGTTCAGATGTCGTCGCGCCAGTATCGTGAATTCAAAGAAAACGAGATCCTGGCTAAGAATTACATCGACTTGATGCGCAACAGCCTGAGCGTGAGCGACGAAACGCTTTGGACGCAGTATGCGGACAACTCGGCGAGTGCCAATGTGAACATCGTGAGATTGTCGCCGGACAGCATTCGCAAGGTGCTGAAAGCGACGACGGACGATGAAGTGGCGGCTTATTTGGCATCGAACCTGGCTGACGTTCAGGCGTATTACGATGCGCACCGCGGTGACTACACGACGCCCGAAAAGGTTAAACTGCAGCAGGTCATCATTCAAAAAGACTTTTCAAAATTGAAGAACATCGGTGCCAAAACGACCAAGACGCTCATGCACGCCGAACGTTTTGCCGTCGCGAAACGCCAGTTGATCGACGAAAACCTTGATTTTAACCAGGGCTTTGCAGATTACGACGAATCCGAAACCAAAGTCGACATGGGCGTAGGCACGCTGATGCCCGTCGAAGAAAAGGCTGAAGCCATTCAAAAAGCGCTTGAAGGCAAAAAAGTGGGTGACACGTTTACGGCCGAGCTCGATCAGTATTACGTCATCGCAAAAGTCATTGAACGCACGGACGAAGTCGTGACGCCGATCGATGACGTCAAGACTGACATTGCCAAAAAGCTCATCGACGACGCGAAGATCGCGACCAAAACCAGTGAAGCCTCTGCGGCCATTATTGCCGCGATCAAAGGCGGTCAGTCGCTCGACGATGCGATCAACGCGTCGCTTTATGCGAACGTGGCGGCTCAGGCGCCTTCGATCGTCGAAGCCATGGCTGCTGCCGACGTCGCTGCGCCCGTTGACCCGGCTGCACCTGCCGACCCCGCTGTGACGGCGCCGGTCCAAGCGGCTCTCGACGTCATCGTCGTTCCCGAAACCGAACGCATCAAATCCATCAATATTAGCAGCCTCAACTTGAGCGCCAACAATATCGAAGAACGCGGCCTCTCCGTCGACATCGTTCGCGACATCCGTAACGCCCAGTCCAATACGCTGCTCGAAACGCCTTACAAACTCGCCGATGACACCCTCATCATTCAGGTCGTCAACAAGATCGACCCCGATCGCGCCGCGTTTGAAGCCCAAAAAGCTCAGATCAAGGCGGATTACCTCTATTCCAAAGAATTCCAGCTGATCGGTATTCCCGCGATGATCCCGGTGCCATGGGATCTCAAGATCTATTACGCTGGCATGCGTGAATATCCGATCGACTACATCGATTCACAGATTCCCAAGTTCCCAGGACTCTGGCTCCAGCAAAAACTCGCCAAGGCCAAGCTGGACGGCACCGTCAAGGTGAATGAAGATTACTTCAATGCCGAAGCAGCCCGTCGCGCAAAGCGCGAAGCTCAGCAGGCAAACAATTAAATAAATTTTGAAGCGCGACTTTGACTTTGGTCAGTCGCGCTTATTTTTATGTCCCGGTTGCGCATAAGTGCCATTCGGGCACCTTTTCGTGCGTTTCTTTAACCCTTTTTGTTAGGAGATTTTTTATGACTGAATTTAAAGGATCTAAGACTGAAGCGAATCTCCAGGCCGCGTTTGCCGGTGAATCCCAGGCTCGAAACAAGTACACCTACTTCGCCAGCCAGGCTCGCAAAGATGGTTATGAACAGATCGCTGACATCTTCGAAGAAACCGCTCGTAACGAAAAAGAACATGCCAAGATCTGGTTCAAGCTTCTTCATGGCGACAAAGTGCCCTCCACGATCGAAAACCTTGCTGCGGCAGCCGATGGCGAAAACTACGAATGGACGGATATGTACGCCCAGTTCGCCAAAGACGCCCAAGAAGAAGGCTTTACGCGCATCGCTAAACTCTTTGAAATGGTCGGTGCGATCGAAAAACACCACGAAGAACGCTATCGTAAACTGCTGAAAAACATCGAAGACGGCGTCGTGTTCTCGCGCGAAGGCGACTGCATTTGGCAGTGTGCCAACTGCGGCCATATCGTCATTGGCAAAAAAGCTCCGGCCGTGTGCCCCGTTTGCGCGCATCCGCAGTCGTTCTTCCAGATCAAGGCTGAAAACTACTAGTTTCTAAGTTTTCACGAAAAAGGGCGCAATCCAACCGATTGCGCCTTTTTTTGTGTATTTCGTTCACCCATGCCTCGATACATTGACAGTAAGCTACAAATGCCATTATATCTTTTCAATATTGTGCTGAACGCCGATCATAGAATGTTTTAGGCCACAATATGTCTGATCGTCCCAACCTGCTACTTCCCAATAACGTTCGCTGGACAGCCGCCGATGGCGACATCGTCGCGCTTGACCATGTAACCCAACGCTTTGACGACAAAGTCGTATTGGACGACCTGTCGCTGCACATCCCGGTTGGCAAAACGACCGTGATCATGGGCGAATCGGGGTCAGGCAAATCCGTGTTGATCAAGACGATGAATGGGTTGCTCAAACCCACGTCTGGCACGTGCAGCCTGTTTGGTCAAAACACGGCTGACCTGAGCGACGACAAGATCACCGAGCTTCGCAAGCGCACGGGCACGATCTTACAGGATTACGCGCTCATCGACTCGATCTCCGTTTGTGACAACATCGCGTTTCCGCTGGTCGAGAACACCAAACTGCCGTATGCCGACGTGCGAAAGCGCGTCGCCGAGGCGCTTGAGCCCCTCGGCTTGTCCGAAGCCATCGACAAAATGCCGTCTGAGCTGTCAGGTGGCATGAAAAAACGCGTGTCGTTCGCACGAGCCCTGATCCATCAACCGGAACTCGTCTTTTTTGACGAACCCACGACCGGGTTGGATCCCGTCATGATCGTGTTCGTTGACGGGCTGATCAAGCAGATGCGCGAAACGTACAACATCACGAGCGTCATCATCTCACATGATCTCCAGTCGGTCAGGCGTCTGGCAGATAACGTCGCGTTTTTGCACAAGGGGCGCATCATCTTCGAAGGCACGCTTGCCGAGATCGAGCGTTCCGAAATTCCCGAGATCAAACGCTTTTTTGCAGCTGCCAACAAGGCGCAAAAGACCATCAATGACGTGCACGACGAGCCTTACGTCAAAGTGCGCGACCTACACAAAACTTTTGGTGAACACAAAGTTCTGAAAGGCGTGTCACTCGACATTCCTAGACGCAAGATCAGCGTGATCATCGGCGGGTCGGGTTCTGGAAAATCCGTGTTGCTCAAGCACATCCTGGGTTTGTTCGTGCCCGATTCGGGCACTGTGACCGTCAACGGCCTGGAATTGACGAAGTGTACCGAGCGGGAACGCGAGATCATGCGCACCAAGATCGGCATGTTGTTTCAGGGCGCCGCCTTGTTTGACTCGATGACCGTGTTCGACAACATCGCTTTTCCACTGTCCGAACGACTTGGTGCGCCCCCAAAAAGTGAGATCAAAACACGTGTCGAAGAAATGATCGAGCGCCTAAAACTCGAACCCATTGCAAACGCGTGGCCTGCGGACATCTCAGCTGGTCAGCGCAAACGCGTTGGTCTGGCCCGCGCCATCGTCACCAAACCCGAGCTCATGATCTACGACGAGCCGACGACAGGCCAAGATCCCGTCATGATCCGTTACGTCGACGACATGATCCTTGAAGCGCACGACCTGTTCCAGCTCACCACCATCGTCATCAGCCACGACATGGTGTCGACCTTCCGCATCGCCGACCAGATCGCCATGGTCTACGAAGGCGTCATCGCAGCCAAAGGCTCGCCTGCAGAACTCATGGCGTCTGACAATCCGAACGTTCAGCGCATGATCCGCGCCCAAATTCCACGCTGATCGCGTCGTCATGTTTTGACGCAAGACCGGATCAAAGATCGCGCAACCAGAAACCATCCAACCCGTTGAGCAAAAAAAAGGCACCCGAAAAGGGTGCCTGAAACGGTCGATCCGCGCCGCGCTCATAGGGTGCGCGGCGTGACATGATTTAGAAGAGGTTGCTCGGGATGACAAAATCATCACCACCGCCTTTATGGGGTTCGGCGGGGGCAGGAGCCTGATGAGCCTGGTTATTCTTTTTCGGCGCCCTGGCTGCTCTGGCAGCCGCCTCGCGTTTGGCTTCTTCCGCGGCGCGTTTGGCTTCTTCAGCAGCTCTGGCATCTTCAGCAGCCTTGGCTTCCGCCGCAGCTTTTGCAGCTTCAGCATCGGCCACAGCCTTTGCCGCCGCAGCTTCAGCCGCTTTGGCTTTTTCTTCAGCCTCTCTAATCTTCTTTTCCTGTTCAGCTTTTTCAGCCGCGCGCTGCTGTTCTTCAGCAGCCTTCTGCTGAGCCTTCAACGCTTCGGTAGCTTCGTTCAGCGCCTTGATGGTCTCGTCGTTCTGCGAGTTACTTTCTTCTTTACCACCCGAGGCAAAGATAACCGCAACCACACCGACAACCACGATCAAAGCCGCGATAAGGATAATGAGCGTCTTATTCGAACCGGATGATTTTTTTTCGTCATCACCACTCGTCGTCGTCTGATGATCCTTAATGGATTTGAGATAACGGGATTCGCATTCAGCGCGCTGTTCAAGCGCTTTCGGTTTAACTTCCTGCAAAGCCTTGATGACCTCTTCGCAGGAGTGATAACGCTCTTCGGGATTTTTTTCGCAGCACTTGCGAATGACCTTAGCGAGGCAATCCGGAATCAAAATCGGAATTTCGACGGGTTCATGAGCCTGTTTAAAGGCGATCTGAACGAGAGACGCACCCGACACCGAGATCGTCCCCGTCAACGCTTCAAGGAGCACAAGACCGATGGCGTAAATATCGCTTTCAGGCGAGGCGCTGCACTGACCGGTGAAGAGTTCCGGAGCCATGTACGACGGCGTACCACGCACGACGCCCAATTTCGTCTTCATCATCTCGCCCAACGCGCCTTCCAGCAACGTGGCAATACCAAAGTCCAGAAGACGAACCACAGGCGGTTCCGAGTTCTGAATGATCATGATGTTTGCGGGCTTAATATCGCGGTGAATAATGCCGTAGCTATGGGCTTCACCGAGAGCACTCAAAACCTGGCAGATGATGTCGATGCCATAGTCGAACGGCAGCGCGCCAAATTCGCGCAAAAACTCATCCAACTGCTGACCTTCGACGAATTCCAAAACGACGCACGGAGCGCCGTTAAACACGCCGTACTCAAGACATTTGACGCAGTGCTCGTCTTTCAACGAGATCAAAATACGCGCTTCACGATAGAAGCGACGTTTCGTCATCTCAGCTTCTTCTTCTTCCAACGTCGCCGGAAGCGCCAAAACCTTGATGGCTACGTGGACACCATCCGAAATTCGCCACGCATCATAAACGACCGAGCAACCACCGCTGCCCTGTTTACCTACGATACGATAGTTTTGCGATACCTCACGATTCTCAGCTTCTGCAAACTGAGAAACATCCACTGCTTCCTGCTGGTCAATCCGATCTGCCATACGCTAACTTTATTTGTTGTGCAGGCCCCACGCCAAAACCATTTGACGTCCAAACCTGAATTACTCACCGATATATGCCTTTGAATATTTCGGCAATCTTGCTTTTACCGCAACTCGTGTCATTGTTCAACAAAAACGGCTACTTTTCAAACCCCTAGACACCATCTCGTTTTCGCAAAATTCTCCCCCATTTCCCATTCTCTCGCTTCGATTCTCTCACACTTTTGGCGAGTCTATCGCTGATCGCGATACGACTCGCCTGCGTCGCTTTGCGGGCACAAGGCCCGCAATACGCGCCGCATTTTATATGGCACAAGGCGGCTCGCCCCAACAAGTTCCCAGCCACTCACCTTTATTTCTCTATTATAATGATGTATATTTCTGTAACGTAGTGATATTTCCGATGAACAAGCTTCTCGGATTAAATGTTTTGACGGAGTCAATTTTGACATCACGCTTTATCAGTCAATATATAGGCATGTTACTATGAACACGCAGTCCAAAAAAACATTCGTTATGATCACCCTGCTTACCGCACTAGCCTCGATGAATAGCTGCACCTGGGATACCGCCATGTATGATGAGTTCGTCAATACAGACGGCACGATCACCAAGTGCCCGACGCCAAACGATGCCGCTCAGTCGGGCGAACTGCTTTTTATCCAAAAAGTCCTCAACGAAGTTAATCCCCAAACGGGTGAGAGCATCCAAACGCCCATTCTCTGCGCACCAGTCTGTCAGAATATCCAGGACTTTAACGGCGCGGAATGCCGTTCACTGTACTCCGACGAGTGCAAGGACGTGCGAAAAAGCTTCGAATACGGACTCTGCCCGGTCGGCCTGGAATGCCTGCCGTACAACCCCGTCAACAGCGAAGGCAAAACCGACGTCGACGAAACGAACAGCGGCAACGTGTATTGCGGCAAAACCATCAATAAGTGCATCACAGATCAGGATTGCGCAGACAGCGTCGACGGCTGGAAAGCCGGTAAATGCGAGCAGAACAAGTGCTCCGCAATTGAGTGCACAGATGCGTATCACCCGCATAATGACACCTGCGAAGCCGACTCTGACGACAACTGCGGCAAACATGAAGTCAAATGCGAGCCCGCCCCCGACCAACACATCACGAAGAAACACTGCAGCGCCAAACAATGCGTCGTCGACGCCTGCGAACTAAGCTATCACATCGACGAAACGGACGCCACGCAGTGCAAAAAAGACGACACCACGAACTGTGGCGGCATCAACTGCGCCTCGGCCTACCTCGGCTGGGCAAGCGGCACGTGCAACGACAATGCGAAATGCGAAGCTACAGCTTGTCAAAAAGGCTTCCACACTTATAACACCGTCGTCGGCGATAACCTCGTCCCCTGCGAGATCGACTCAAGCCTCAAATGCGGTGAAAGTAAAGAACCTTGTAACAATACCGCAAGCGACATCATGGACTGCGTCGATGGAAGCTGTCAAATGATCGCCTGTCAGGACGGATATATCAAGACCACCGTCGTTTATATTCCAAACACAGCCAATCCAAGTGAACTCGTCCCTAAAATGGATGATAAAAATGAGTTTATTCATGACGACGCGCACCCACACTGCGTCAAGTTCAACAAATACGAATGCGGCGTTAAAGACTTTAACTGTCTCAAATTAGCAGGCGCGCCCCAAAACGCCGAAAATATGGATTGTACTGGTACCCTTAAATGCAAAGCTAAACAATGCGCTCCTGGATATCACACCTCTGTTGAAGGTCTCTCACCATGTGAACCTGACACCAACTCAAATTGCGGCGAAGGCAATAATAACTGTACCTCGAATCTTGCTGCACCGATCTGTGCCATTTCTGAAACTGGTTCAAAATGCAGTGATACTTGTGGCGACGACTCCAAAATTAAATATTGTTCAAACACGAAAGAATGTATTCTTGATCCTATGACAAATGCAATGCATTGCGGCAATCCAGCTTCTGATGATTTTCAAAAAACATGTGGTCTGGACTGTTCAAAACAGTTTCCCAATTCAAATGTGATATGCAGTTCAGGCCAATGTAAACCCAATGGTTGCAAAAATAATTATCATCAGGTAGGCAATTTGTGTGAAAGAGACACTCTTTCAGAATGCGGTAATAGCCGAACTAACTGTATTAATACAGCACCAGAAACAATGATCGCAAACGATTGCGAAAATGGTCAATGCAAATACCAATGCAAAGCTGGACTCGCAGACTGCAATGGCGACTTGAGTGACGGTTGCGAAGTTGATCTCAATCAATATGGTCTTGTCAGTTGTACCCAGTGCGCCCAAACTTATACGAGTTGCGGCGTCATCGACGGCACCAACCTGCCACTCTGCCTCAAACAAGGCACGGGTTATGTGAATTATACAACCAGTTCTACTGATGGTTGCAAAACTGTATGTTTAAACGACAATAACAACCATTGTATTGAAACAGCTTATTATGATTGTTCATCCTATGAGAAACACAATCCATCCGAAGGCAATAATTCTGGCATTAACAAACATAGATTTATTAAATCCAATGACAACAACACTTGGAATAATGACTATAATTGGTCAGAGACGCATTGTTCAACGGGATGTAATAACGACCACCATGCAATTCCCCAAAACGGTAGAAATCATTACCCACAAAGATGTCAGTCAAAACAAACTTGTGATCAATTTGTCACCGTCGAAGCTAAAGCTAATAGTCATGGTTACAACAAGTATTTCGACTACGACTGCCATTAATCATTTGGTCTTTGGCCCTGCCAGGCGAAGGGGTAGCGGCGTATTGGGCGAACGCCCAATAGCCGCGTAGGGGAAGGCCTTCCCCTTCCAAATTATCAAAACAAGTTTATATACAAATTTTGTCCAAAACACCGAATATTTAAGTAAAACAAGATGCGAAAGCCAATTCGCGCCTACCCGCAGACAAATTTTCGATTTTCAAAAGGTATTTCAATGCATTTACGTCATTTTTTCGCGCTCACAGCTTTTTGCGCCTCGCTTTTGACCATGGTGGGCTGCAAAAACACCACGGAATCAGCACCCCAGGCCGAAGCGCCTGCACCGGCAGAACAAGCTGCACCGGCAGAACAGGCTGCACCGGCAGAACAGGCTGTACCGGCAGACGGCGGCGTGCCGCCCATGCCTCCACTCAAGCTCAGCGTATCGTCACGCGACGAATCGGGAATCAAAATCGAACGCTATACGCTCGACTGGAGCAAAAATCTCAGCGTGTATTACGAGATCCCCGTGTTTAATGATACGGTACCGAGTGCCAAAGTGCTCAACGAGCGATTCGTTCATGACAAAGACGAGTTCTTTTCGGACCTCTCCCTCATTTGGGAATACCACAATCTGCGTCAAAATCCCGAAGCCGACAATGTCGAGGGCTATAGCAACACGTTTGACTTCGAACTCAGCGAGATGAACGACAAATATTTGAGCGGCATGAGCTGCTACACCTGGTACATGGGCGGCGTCAACAACAACGGTTGCCGTCCCTTCGTCGTCGAAACCGCCACGGGGCGCCCCATTGCGCTGACCGAATACTTTGGTCAGGACAACAAGACCGTGCGTTCACGCGTCAAAAAAGCCCTCGTGGACATGCTTAAAGCCGGAAAACGCGGCCTAGCCGAGATCGAGTGGGACAGCTTTAACAAGATCGAAGCGTTCAACTACTACCTGCAAGACGACAAAGTGCACGTGGTCTTCGACGTTTATGAAATTGCGCCGGGTGCCTCCGGCCCATTCGACATCGTCGTGCCGTAGCGTCACAACGTCAAGTCGCGACTACAAACCGTGCGTAGGCTCACTAGCCCATGCGTCGAATCAGACAGACGCCGGCGAACTTTGATACCAGGCCGGCGATCTGTCGATAGCTGACGAGCTTTTGGGGTGACTACAGCGCCCCGGGCCACGGCGACATTAACCGCCGATCGTCGAGCTGGCGCAGTATTTATCGTCACTGTCACATTCTACGATGGCGAACAAGTATTCGCCGGCGTTACCGGAGCCGCCATAGGTATCGACAATGAAATAGTAAGTGCCTGCGGCAAGGGATGATTCAACCCATTTATCGCCACGCACGGTGCAGGAACCGTCAAGCGCTTGGGCGAGGTGGATATCGACGTCGACACCGTCCGCGGAAAGAGCCACGGCACGGATCTTGGTGGTTTTGGTGAGCGTGAGCTTGTAATAGATCTCGGGACCGCTTTCGTTCGTTCCGGACTGGCAGGAATAACTGCCGAAGTTGTTCGTACCAGAACTGGATTTTGTGGAATGTTCGTAAGGCAAGGACGCAATGACATAGGGTTCTGACTTGGTACCTTTGCCATCGTAAGGCACGATCGTATCCGGCGCGTTTTCGCCCTTCACGACGGTGCGCCAAGCGTGATCAAGCATCTGGATCGCATAAAAATTACGGGTGTTGGCGCCGCCTTGCAGACCATCACTTGTGAACGTGCACCCCTTGTCAATGTGCTTGTGGTGCAGGCCATCGCCACCAAGTCCGTAGCCAGCCAGGCTCTGCTGCGCCAACTGAAGGTTCATGTAGGGGACCTGGTAGGCTTCAGCCACGCCGCGTGAGATCGCGTCAAAGATCTTGACCCAGTGGATCGGATAAAGTCCTTCGTTTGCCACGGAGGGCTTGTCTGTGCGCACGCCGGTGCCGATGAACATCGGAATAATACCTTGGGGCAAGAGGATATTGACTGATTTCAGGATATAGCGATAGAACCACTGCATCGTGCCGTAATAACCGGAATCGCTGCCTGACGGCTTGGTATAGCCGAACCAGCCCATGTCATTCGAGCCATAACCAAAGAAGGCGAAACGCGGATTCACCGCGCTGATCTCACTGGTAATGTAGTTGCCCGAAACAGCCCAGTATGCGGTTTTACCCAACACCGCCGAGACGGAATCACGACTAAAGCTGTTGTATTCGCTTTGAAATTCGTCGATGACGGGCTGCAATTGCGTGTTGCCGTTCAAATTATAACCAGCTTTGTTACCGGAGTTCGAAAAGCAATACATGAAGACGGACCCCGAATACATGTGAGAATCGCCAATTTTCATGAATCGCGTGTTTTTGCGCGACGAGTTTTTGGCGGCAATATTTTTCATGCTCTGCACGACATAGGGCGTGATAGGCGACAGAATCTGGTTTCCGGGGTAACGTGTCGGAGCCATGACAACCGTCGGGGCGGCCTTACAGGCACCGGCGTCGCAGCCTTGACTGCACGGCGTCACATCGGACCATTTGAAGCAACCGTTTGAGTTTTTCATACAGATTCGGTAACCGGCGCCAGAGCATTCTTTGGCATTTTCGCTGCACTCGTTATGACATGTGCATTCTCCGCTCGTGCAGCCTTCGGGACACGAAGTGACGCTGCTCCAGACGCGACATCCGTCGTTATTTTCGACGCAGGTTCGGTAACCATCCTCCGAACATTCTTTGGCGCCTACGTTACATTTGTGGTCACACTGGCACGCGCCCTGGCTGCATCCACCGGCACACGGCGTCACGCTCGACCACTCAAAGCAGCCGTCCATGTTCGTATCGACGCACGAGCGATAACCGGTGCCAGAACACTCGACAGCGCCGACTTCGCACTGATCCTGGCATCCGCAGTTGCCCTGCGAGCAGTTTTTGTCATCGGGACATGCCGTCACTGACGACCATTCCAGACACGGATCATCGTCGGTGTTCGTACACACATGCGTGCCGGAGCGGCCATCCGATGTGGTTGCACATTCATACAGGTTGGCGGTGCTGCACTCGTTTTCGCACGAAACGGATTCGTCAGCGCCCAAGCACACGCCATTCAAACATTCCGCTCCTTCTGGACAACTTGTTTGTTTCCAAACCGGGCATCCATCGCTGTTAAAATCGCCGCACTCCATGACTTTGCCGTCGAGCGTACAAATTTTTGTGCCGATCACACACGCTTTGGCGCAGACCTTGTCGCCCGTGTTGTCATCTGGTTGCGTCTTGTCGCCCGTCTGTGTCTTGTCGCCTCCCGACGACAGCATCACGTCGCCATCGTCTTCGCAGGCACAGAGTGCACACAAAGCACCGACCAAACACCAAATCTTCAATGAATTTCGCTTCATAAGGACCTCACCCAAAAGTCAAAAAAAACGCCGCCCTTATTGCCTTAAATCCAGGTCTTTGCAACATCTATTGTCAAATAAACGCCGCGTCACGCGGCGATAACGCTACGACACGTTTTTCCACTCCCAAACTTCGTTACCGCCTTCAGACGGGGTTTTGAGGAACTTGACGAGGTCAGCAGGATGGCATAGTCGGCCGTCTTCCAGCAACAGGACGAGGTCATTTTGACCGAGTGGGAAGACAGCGACGAGCTCGTTTCGGCCCAAGTGACGTTTTTGCAGCTTGAGGCACTGATTGGTACACAGGTTCCAGAAGCGCAGCACGTAACTACCACGCATACCGTTGCCTTCGATAACGACCCAGTCGCGCTGATAGACTTTGAGCGTGTCACCGAACTGCAAGTTCGGCGCGTCGAGGCACTGAGTCGCCCCAGTCTGTGTATCGATAGCGACCACGCCGCGTCCGCACAGGAATTTGTCGCTTGCAGCCACCGATGATTCGACTTGTTTGTAATAGATCCGACCACGCCACGAAAACATCGGTTGCAACCCATCTTTTTCGATCACGCGATCAGACAGATCGACGCCATCCAAAGCTCGCAACGGCTTTGGCGAGCACGGAGTTTTGTCATATCGTAATTCCTCGTGGCGTTCGAGTGAGCCCCAGTCATCGCCACATAATTCAACCTTCTTACGACGTTGCTCAATAATCAATGAACACGGATAAATATTGTCATTCGAAAAGACTTTTTTGACTTTGAGCGGCTTTACCGGCCACGAAGAAAGATCAAAGACGGAACAAGCATGGCGTATGTCTTCCTGAACGCCCCCCGTGGTCTTACGATACATGATCAAATAAGGTTCAACATAACGATAGGTTTCTGTGGATGAACCAAAACGCATTAATATTTTATTTTGTATATACTCATATTCGGCATCAAAAACAGGGTTCAAATGAAATATTTCATTGAATTTACAACCTAATTCAAGATTTTCGATACTGCGAAAGAATTTTCGACCGATCAATTCAGAAAATTCCTCGCGAATACAACGAGTTTCCTGATTTTCACAGACAAAAACTGGATAATACTCCGTCGTATTTTTAATGTAATTGAGTCGAAGGCCCAACCTCTGCATTGCGGATCCCAGAGCACGCAATTGTATATCCGTGCCCTGATCATCCACCTGACGAGCGACGACATCCAGTTGACCATCGTGCAATTTTGGATATATCGATGCAAACGCCTCGCGCAAACGAGTAAGTGCCTCTACACCAGACACATTCCAGGCTAACGGCACAAGTTGAAGTTCGTGATGCTGCAAAAATTCCGTCCATGTAAGATTTGGCATTGCGACCTCTGGGTAAACATTAAACAAGCGTCTCATGCAGACAATGCGACCTTACCATCGCATTCAGTACCCAAAATTCTACCCCTCAAAACTCGTCCAAAACAGGACGCTACACGGGGGAACACCCCTAGCAAGCCCTTTATTACCGGACACTTCGAGGGGGAAAATGCACTTCAACCACGTCACAATCCCCGACACGATTGGCTGTCACGCGTTAATCGTCAAACCCTCGCCCATAAATATTCGTTTCGCCCGTTCCCATGGTATCATCAACAAACAGAACGACATTGCGACCATCACTGGCACAGCCAATAGCTGGTTCTGTCTGGGAACCATGTTCTAAATAATTGACCTTGGCCGCCTCTTTGATCTCTCCCTGCGGCTCAATGCTCAAACGATATACTTCTTCTTCAACAGACTCACTTTGATAACTCGCCCAGGTAACCAACGCTCGGTGATCGTCCGAGACACAAACATCAGGACGGTTGACCAGACCAGTCGATTCGAACAGCGTTTTGGCTGCCATGATTTCTTTGCCAACAGGATCAAATCCACTCACCTTGACGGTGTGTCCAAAATCCGTACTCGAATCATTTGACCAAACGATATAAAAATAACCGGACGCATCCATGCTGATCTTCGGATCGCGATGCTGCCCTTCAGTATTCTTACTGACCGTAAACCCAGCTAAGCTTTCACGCCCATCTGGCTTAAATCCTCGTGCCATGATCTGTGATGAAAGCTCATCCGACATTTCCTGCCAAACAACGACAAAAGATCCGTCCTCGTTCACCGCAACGTCAGGATGCGTTCGGTTCACCAAAGTCGGTTCTGCCACGACTCTGTCCGAAAACGATTCACTTCCATCGGCCTTAAAACCACGCATGTGAATTTGTGATCCATACTGGCTTTGCGACTCGTCTGACCAAACAACGACTAGATCACCGCTACCATTCATGTCAACCGAAGCCTGTTTCTGCTGACCTACATTCGTTCGGTTAACTTGTGTCTCCGCGATCCTTTCCTTTCCCTTCGCGTCAAACCCGCGCATATATATCTCGTAATTTCCGTCACCATCAGTATCACCTTCCCACACGACGACGAAATTGCCAGCGTCGTCCATTGCCACGGCCGGATTCATCTGATCCCCAGTTCGACTCGTATTCACCATAAACTGATCAGTCTCACGACAGCCGCCGGCACAAAAAACACGGGCCTCGATGTTGAGATCCTCGTTATTGTCGCTCCACACAGCGACATAAGACCCAGTCGTTCGATTCACCGCAACCGCTGGCGAAGATTGTTTTCCAGTTTCAACATTGTTGATCGTATTCGTCGTGAATGCGTAATGATCATTTATGGAATACTCATAATGAATGGGCTCAGAAAAGTCTAATGCAAGAGAATACTGGTGATCCGCTTGGGTCGATTGTCCATCGTAGTTCTTCGTACAATACATCCTGGTGCAAGCCTTCGTCTTCTCATCGAGCGTCCTGACGAGCCTGCTCTCAACATTATTTTCTAACGTACCATCTGCTTTCTTCTTGTTAACGGGATCGATCCGAAGCAGGCGAAGCCAACCATTCCCGCCATCCGTCTGATGATCACATCTTCCTGAACTGGGACACTTCGACTCATACGGTTCTGCCTGATAATCGACTAAAAGCTCATGGATCATATTGCCATGATACCCCGTGGTTACACGGTGTTCTGCATCGTGATTATGACCGCATGCCACCATGATTACGTTGGAATGGCGAGCCGCAAGTTCGGCGTAAACTTCAAGCCCATTAGCGCCATTGGGAACTTCGTAATACATGGACTTGATTTGATTGTCGTAACCAGCATCGCCATTGCTTGATGAATCATAATCAAGAAGTGCATGCGTCGTAATAATGACATATCTGTCTTTAAGCTCGGTACGAATCAGATCATCCGCCCAACATAATACTTCCTTACGAGGTCTATATTCCAACGCAATAACAGCGAATTTCAAGTGCCCCACTTCAAAAGTCGCATACATGTTGTGAAGATAATGGAAACCATGAAACCAGCTCGAATCCGAAAATCCTTTCTTAATATAATCATCATTAAAATAGTCTGAAAATCTCGCTTTGGAGCGACCGTACTGCCTTGTTCCGTCCGCAGCTTTTTTATAATCATGATTCCCCGTCGACACAGAATACGGTAAACCTGCCTCTGCCAACACATCATGAGCTTCGATCGCTCTAGGGAACTGCTTTGAATCATCATTATCGTTGATGACATCGCCCATGTGCATGATGAATTTAATATTTTCTTTCTCTTTATGATCGCGCAGCCACTCTGTTTGATTTTTATAGATCCCGCGATTAGACCTTACATAATTTTGTGTATCCGGCATGATGACCAACGTAAACGGATCGCATTCATCGCCGCAGGCATACTCGCATTTTGGCCCGTTTTCATCGTAACACTGTTGTGCAAACGCACATGTTTCAAGCACCTTCCAAACCGTACATCCATCTTTCAACAGTTCGCACTTCTTGATCGAGGCGCCATCGCACTTCGTCAGGCCAATTTCACAATCATCACACCCAGTCACACATTCGAGCGCACGATCATCGCAGTGTTCATCTTCCTCACACGACTTTTCGGAGCTCCACTGAGCGCATCCGTGTGCATCCGCACGACACACCTCGATCGTATTCTCAACACCGCAGCGCCTCCCCACGCCGGAACAGGTCTCAACACAGGATTTACAACTCAGGCTGCTATCATCACAATAAGCGTGAGAATCAACACAACGTTCTAGTTGACGCCATTCCAGACAGCCCTCCGCATTTTTCTGACACTGATACAAAACGTCATTTTCACACTTTTTGCTATCTACCTCACACAGATCAACACATTTAAGCGGCTGATCGCAATCGCCACCCGTGCAATCCGAAGGATGATCGCAATCACCGTCCGCGCAGTCCGAAGGATGATCGCAATCACCACCCGTGCAGTCCGAAGGCTGATCGCAATCACCGCTCGTGCAATCCGAAGGCTGATCGCAATCACCACCCGTGCAGTCCGAAGGATGATCGCAATCACCGCTCGTGCAATCCGAAGGATGATCGCAATCACCACCCGTGCAATCCGAAGGCTGATCGCAATCACCGCTCGTGCAGTCCAAAGGCTGATCGCATTTGCCACCTATGCAGTCCGAAGGATGATCGCAATCACCACCTGTGCAGTCCGAAGGATGATCGCAATCACCACCTGTGCAGTCCGAAGGATGATCGCATTTGCCACCTGTGCAGTCCGAAGGATGATCGCATTTGCCACCTGTGCAGTCCGAAGGATGATCGCAATCACCACCCGTTACGCAGTCAGAACTTGGCTCCCCCTCTCGATCCACTCGATTATTCGCAGAATCATCATGACAGGCCATGAAAAATAACGCAGACGTCATAACAGCGGCGACAAAATTCGACTTCATATTTTCATCCTTACAAAATCCTTGCACAAATGCTTACTCAAAACGCCATTTTCCAAACTACAAATCGTCAGATTTCATATAATTCGTCTCAATGGTGTTTAAGTCGCTGCCCCTGCGCACGCAGACGATCACAAATGATATTACGAACTTCATCAGGCGCCAAGACCTGAACGCGCGGACCGTATGAAAGCACACGTCGAATGATCTCATGCAAATCGTCATGTCCGTAGATCAGCACGACGCGATAACAACCGGGCTGCTCATCCCCGTTAAGTTTAACGATCTCTTTTTTCTTAAACAACGCGAAGTCAGTCATCACGCGTTCCATGGCATCGCGTCTATCGACGACGACCATTGTGAGTTCATGACCAACAGTGTCGTCTTCTATGGCATTCCCCTGAGCACCATGCTGCTTTTTGGAGGCCTGCAGACGATTTTGACTTTCCTCAAGAAAAGCATTGGCTTTTGGAGGAGAAATCTCAAGTTCATTGGGATAAACAAAGCAGAGCGGTTCGTCGGAAGAGATCACAGAACAAGACGTGATCCGAGAAAGATTGATGGTCAGATCTTTATCGACAGTCGCGATCAGTCGAAACTTATCATCCGACATCGAGTATTGAAGCCTTTGAGGAATACAATTTGTCACGCATTCAAGATTTTCTCGACACTGCCAGCAAATGTGCAAATGATTCCCCGTCTTGATCGCAGCCAGAATCGTTCGAAAGACCTGCTGATAGGCCACATCGTCCCATGGATCGGACTCGCCCGTTGCATCCAGCACGCATATATCGCGTAAATCATACAATGGCTCGACGTCTTCCAGACCTGTTTCGGGCACATCAAACAGCTTCATGCGCGGATCCTGAAGCATTGTCTTCAGCCAGCGACGTTCCAGCGTCGTGACCGGCAAATACGGTGCTGTCAGCAGATTCGTGCGCCGTTGGTGATCAAAGATCCCTGAACTGCCTGTCAGCAGTTCTTTCAAATCGCCCTGAATATCTCTTCCAAAGAAATGATCGTCCGTCGAAATCAAGTGTGCGAGCTGAGCCTCGGTCAAAGCATGATCCGGATTATGCACCGCCCACTGAATGGCTTGTGCGATAACATCATAATAGATGCTATAGATCTCACTAAAAAGCTCGACGCCTTTCGAATCGTTTTTGCGCTTAGTCATAATCGATCCCATAAATACGAAGCATTTCGTCATATTCACTCAGAAGTACGGCCTTAAAATTTTCGTCCGAACACTGAATCGAAGTGATATAGCCCATGAACGAGCGGATCCACGGTTTGACCTCACACAGGCTCGTGACATCAGCGACAAACCGTGCGCGACACGGATCGCCGTCGACCAAACTCACCGAACCACAACGTTTTTCAGCAAACAGTCGTTTGACAATGAACTGGCGTTCCCGAGGCACCTGGATCGTCATTTCTATATGTTCGTAGCTTTGCTTTTGCCAAGCGACGCCCCAAGTATGTTTCTGGTACTCGGCGAAGTTTTGTTGAATCACGTCCCATTCAACCCGCGTCAGGGGTTCAGGCTCAAGGACATCAATGACGCGGTCGACGCGAAACACGCGGATCAGTTTATTTGACTCATCCCCCAGGTCTTCGCGCCCCCATGCCAGAATGAAAGCGCGCCCGGTTTGAACGCTCATACAGATCTTCAGCGGCACGATCGTGTACAATGCACCGACTTTGCTCACGTCATCGGAGGCTCGTCCCCATTCCACCGACGGCTGGTAGCGTATCTGAACCTGTTTCCTTTCATGAATACATTGCAGCAACAACAAAAAGACTTCTGCATCCAGTGCATGGTGCAGATATCGATGTTTGAACGAAAAGCAATCCGGCGGCGCCGACGTGGCCTGGGCGAGTGATCGAGTCGGGCGATAATCCCCCCGTCGCAAACGATCGAGCAAATAAGAGCCCACCACGCCCGTCAGACTGATCTCCGAATAGTAATTGATAGCATCTTTCCATGCCTCAAGCGGCATCTCATCTCGGGAAATATCCACATTAAGGCATCTTTGATCGCTTGCGCCATCCATTTTCTTGGCGAGTCCTAAAGCTTCTAAATAACGGACACGATCCCGAAGACGCTTTTCAGATCCACCGCCCATCTTCGTGCGCACCTCGGCATCGATATGATGGTCAACATCCTCGCGAATCCTCTCATATTGCTCAACCAGGTCGCCCAATTTATGAACACCTGAATTCAAAAGATTCAACAAGATGAAGTAAGTCGCCATATCCGCTGTCGTAGATGAATGGATCTTGTACAAATTATATAACGGATTATGACAAACATCGCGCGAATCCAATGACAAAAAACGGCGTCCATCAGACGATTTCACCTCGCGCCCGAGCCATTCCGAAAATCGCGCACAATCCGTTTCATATTGCTTCAGGCGCTTCGGCGGCTCAACACACTCACCATCCATGCATTTCTGGGCATCCTTGAGATAGTCCTTCTTTGACGTTTTCGCCGTAACGACAAACTGACGTAAAAAAATGCGCAAACGCATCAATTTTTTAACGACCCAAGGACGATCTGACATACAACCTCTTGTACAGACACTTTTCAACCAACACGACATCATCGCAACCTGCGGATGATATTGTGTCTAACGTTGCAGAAGCCGATTGTCAACCCTCAGAACGCTTTTATTACGCGGATAGTGACACCCCAAAACGCTCATTTGCCTATATTTTAGGCGCGGCTATTTCATACGCCGCGCCCGCGTCGCTTCTCCCTCGCTTGAGCCGCCCGTACCGGACGGCTCTACGCTCGGTCAATACGCGCCGCGTTTTTATTTTTATTCACGACACAACTAATTTGGATTCCTAAACTGAGTTATAACTTCAAATAATCGCTCTTAACGCTCAATTCGTGTGCGTGAAACATACGGATCGAACGTCTCTAACAAAGCCTCTTATTATCATCCATGATCGTTTGAATTATTCCGCTCCGTGCGATTTTAACATAATGATGATCTCATCATTTTCAATCAAATCCGTACTTTGCCCTGCTTCTTCCAGCTTATATTGCCTCAATGCCAATGGTGTTCTGTTAAATTCATCTGTAGCATGAACATCAGCGCCATTTTCCAACATATATTTAATAATTTCGATATTTTCACCTTCGATGGCTTTCAAAAGATAGTCATTATTTTTCGCGTCAAACTTGGCTTCGGCATCAAGTAAAATGCGGAATATTTCTATATTTCCTACGGTTGCTGCAGCCATTAAGGGTGTCCTATCAAACTGATCCACACCATCAACATCAGCACCGAACTGAATCAGCATCTGTATGATCTCAATATCATTAAGACGAATAGCTTCGATTAATGGAACCTCACCGAATTTCGACGGCTTGTTCACATCGGCGCCTGATTTTATCAGTAATTTGGCGATTTCTATATTCTCAGTTTCCAAACTGTTTATCAGCGGCGTTCTTTTCATATCATCGGTTGCATTGAGATCAGCACCAGCCTCGATCAACGTGCGAGCAACATCAGTTTTGCCAAGATTAATCGCAAAGATCAGAGGCGTCATGATTTGCTCTTTCGTTCTTCCTTTTACTTTACCATCGAGATCAGCCCCTGCATCGATCAATAGTTTTGCAGTTTTGGCATCTTTTGCAAACATCAACGGCGTTTCTTCATTTGCATTTAAGGCATTGACATCGCCCTTTTGCGAAACAATCTTTTTTGCCAATTCTTCTGTGACATAACAATTAATGGGTGGCCACACAACGCTAAGACAATCTTGAAAATCACAACTATCATTTTCGCAGTTTGCCTCATCACTAATATCGGCTCTAAGTTCTTCTTCCGTCTGTTCTAAATGAGCAACAACGTCATCAACGTTCTTCGGCTGTTGCTTGTTTGCACACCCAATGCATGAAAGAGCCATTGCCATACAAATCATGAATATATATTTTGACATTTTACTTCCTTACATAGTCATTACATAATTACGTCGTTATTTTTCGCTGTGACATCGTCTTTTGGCGATTTTTCGAACAAAAAAGCCCATTCTCTATTCTGAGAATGGGCTTAAACGTTAGCTACCGATCAGACCCAAAAGCCTGATCGAACACCTCCGCAAGGACTAATAACTAGTCGACGGCCATTGCGCCTCACCTTTAATTTGTCCGTTTTCGCAGATAGCATTCTCGAATCGAATATAGTCATTAAAATCGCTTCCCAAACCGTGCTCAGTCTTCTCAGCAGCGGTAGCTAAACGATATAACGTCGTCTTAATATTAGCACTTTCGCTATTCGCACAATCACCGCACTGCGTTCCATTACAAGAAGCACCGCTCGGGCAACGCATGACGAGCCACGACCCAACCAGATCCGTTTCTTTGTCGTCATTATCGAGATCGACAAACTGAATCATCTTCTGGGTAACGGACCTATCGATCGTAACATAGGTGGTTTCTGTCGATTTCAATTTCTCGAATACACCACGTTCATTCTTTCGCTGCATAATATCGACAGGAATGGTTCCTTTTTTCTCCATTAAGATGAGCTCGATCAAACCAGCTCGTGCAAAATCGCGATTAGCTTCTCGCTTAGCATTTTCCGTCTCGTTGTCATTAAGCAGATCAACAGTTCTTTCAAGGCTGTCGATAATGCTCTTAACACCGATCAACTGGTTATCATCTGCAGAACAATAGAGCTTTACACCAGCGGGATCACCAATACCTGATTCGACGGGTGCACAGTTCAAATTGACTGAGAACGAGCCGTTGAGAGCGCTACTACCACTCTCTTCCGTTTTAATGGATAGATCCGCCAAAAAAGCAAAGAACAATCGTTCAATTTGCTCAATGCGCAACGAGGTATTAAGAGTTTTACTTTCGGACGATTGGGCCAATTTCCACTCAGAGCTGTCTCTGTCGCGATAAACGATTTTAAAATACCCCTTCACGGCTTTAGCCAATTCCGCATCCGTCACGATAAGCGTAACAGGCTTAGTGTCTTCGCATGACGAAAGGATATCATCCTTTCGACTATCATCTTTATATCGCTGACAGAATTTTCCATATCCCGTCGAATACACGTTTTGATAAAAGTACTTATAAATATTATTATTAGTCTTTTCAGAGAATGCGCTGCTGTTTGCATGCATATCTTTGACAAGTTTTATAAGGAAATCATCAATTTTTCGTTCGAAATCAGCCGTATTATTGCCATTGTCATCAACCAACAAAGCTCTCTCTTCTGAACTCAAACGATAAAGGAGCATATTTTTAACAATTTCTCTGAACTTGTAAAAATAGTATCCCATATTTTCAGAACCAGAGATCAAGCCATCCCCCAAAAACACTTCATCTCCAAGGCAGATAGGATAATATGATCCATCTTTCGCTTTATAGACTTTTTTAACCTTAATATCTTTGTACGATAACCCCTTTTTCCCAACCTTTCGAGTCTCGACAAATTCACTAACGACCGGAGGCACCCCTTCCAGAGTAAGCGCACCCTGCTTCCTATAAGACTCAAGATTCCAATTCACCTCAGAGACATCTTCAACCTCTGAAAAAACACCCTTACTATAGTTTGAGCAGGCCGTCAAATAGGAAATAACATCTCTGGCTCGATAATAATCTGTGTTTTGCCCTAAAGTTTCATAATCACTGTAAAACAGATATCCTGTTTTCTCATCAGAATCAGCACTTCCTTTTAGTACGCCTAAATTAAATTTACATCTTGGATCTGTTTCTGCCTTACTTTTGGTATCGCAAATGTAATCAACTTTATAATTTTTACTTATACCATTCTCATAAGTATCGAGTTTTCCACTCAAGAAGCTGAGTTTCCAAAGCAAGGGGAACATAGCCTTGGCTACGACAGATTCGACGTTCGTACTTTTGATAACAACAGGATCACAGGTTTCATTAGCTGAAGCCCCTGCACTTGTACTCAACGCACAGATCGGAAGCTGCGTCGCTGAATCGAACACACACGAAGACCCTTGTTCGCAGAATTCATAGCCGCATGCGCAATAAAATGCGCTATTTTGACCACTACCTTCAGGAACGAGCCCGCTTACGACTTTATACAACGACGCCATCGGCTTCGTATTATAAGAAACAATACCGCCGTTGACCTCTTTTTTGATCGATTCTATCGTCGCATCAAACGTATTAAGCGTTGAAATGTCAGACGCACCAAGCGCCTCCAAGTCTTCCATTAACGTTTTTGAGTATTCACTACACTGCGGATTCACCAAGTAAGAATCACCCAAAACCATCCAACAATCGTTTGTATTGATCACGCGAATCAAATCACGAATAACACCTGCCTGTGCAGTTTCAATAGGGATACCGCCCGTCATTTCACAACGTAGCGTTACATCCATCGCACTCTGAATACTTTCCGATTCGACGCGCGTATCGCATCCGGCGGAGGCACATAATAGTGTAACCAGCAAGGCTGGAATAAATTTTTTCATCATATCCTCCTGAATATTTACTTGGCTTCTTTGCCCGCGATGCAGGTCGTGCCGTTATTCTGACAATCACCACACTGCGATGACATTGCAAAACCACCAAAGAGATAAATCTTACAAGAATACTGGCCTGGACATACTTTCTCTTCAGTCCAACGGTTATCCTGACCACATTCGGTCCAATACCCGATCTGCTGCCCATCCTTACCAATACGATCAGAGCAAACCTGAACACCGCGCAGTGTACAAAGTCCCTGAGTAAGGAAAACAAAGCCTACGCCTGCGCACTCGGGTTCACCTTCTTCGTTGATGACGCAATTAACGCCTTCACCACACTTAGCGCCGCCACATTTGCAATATGACTCTTGCTCACCCGTCAGACGGTTAATGTCTGTTTCATACGATCCGCCGCTCAATACGCAGTACTCGCCCGCATTTAACAACGTCGAACCAATTTCATCAGTCGGAATATCCGTTTCACATCCCGAAGCCAGAAGGCCGAAGCTGAATAGGCCAATCAAGCCTAATGCTATTTTATTCATTTTGTCCTCCTGCTTGTCAGAGTTAGAAAGTCATCCCAAACTGAACCGCTGTCGGAGAAACGCTAAACGATACTGCTTCGTCTTTAGCGCCGTCACCGTCAACATCAACGTCGAGATGATTCAACTTGTAGCCGGAAATACCCGTCAAAATAGCACCCGTCACTGAAAGCGCAGCACCAGCACCCATAAGTCCAAAGCTTGTCACATAAGGACTTTTAACTGAAAAACCGGAATACTTAGAATCATCAGAGCGCTTATATTCGATTTTATCGACTTTAAGAGCCATCACGCCACCGGCAACTGTGAGAGCCACACCGCCAACCAGAATACCAACACCGCTCCAAAGACCTGCTGTCCACGCATGCTTGGTTTCTTCGGCCATCTTGGCATTGCGCTCTTTCATGGCGACTTGCTCATATTCACCACGAATCTCAGCTTCGTGTTCTACGGCAAGCAAAGCCTCGTACTTAGACTTGATTTCGTCGTAATCTGCCGTTTTGACCTTCAATTCTTCCAGTTCACCTTTAAAC
Source organism: Myxococcota bacterium (assembly GCA_045643185.1). Taxonomy (GTDB): domain Bacteria; phylum Myxococcota_A; class Bradymonadia; order UBA4248; family UBA4248; genus RGIG464. The sequence continues at coordinate 41,003 of JAZUKH010000185.1, forward strand.
GGAAGTTCATATTCGGCACGACGCATCCACATGCGTTCCTGCACAACCATTGGGACGTTCGGATAATCGACCAGATTTGCTGTTGCCTTTTCAGCATATACTGCCGCATTCTTCATATCGCCAAGGTTGCGATAAGTCTCACTGACCGTAAAGTTGACAATCGGATGGCGATCACACTTCAGAATAAGCTGCTTACCAGCATCCAATGCCTTTTCATAGTTTTGTGCCTGAAAATTGTCGTTCATCTCCTGTTGGTACTTGGCCCACATTGGATCACTGTTAAGATTTGAACATTGCTGAGCCGATGCATTTGCAGACAGTGCCGTTATTCCTAACGTACATGCACAGAAAACAATCAACGCACGATATAATCTTTTCATGTTCACTCCCCGATTGGTTAAACCATCTTTTGCTCCACTACCAAATAATTCCACAATTATTTGAAGCAGAAGCACTTTACAACCAGTAAATTTTTGCCAGACATTCCAGACCGGAATCTGGAAATCAACACAAGCGTATCATAGAGTGACAAGCTATGTTTGTCAAAGCAAAATGCTTATCTCTTTGTTTTTCAAGGAATTCTGCCTACCTCAAACCACATTGTTTAAGCATCAAGCAGAAACACATCCACAAAATATTATGTCAAACAAAACTAATTATGCTCTATGGAATCTACACAATCACAAATCGTGCTCCGTAACGTTATGAACTGAAGTCATTGCCAGCCGGCAATGACACGACGCCCCAATCCAGACATATAAAAAGCCCGACATATTGGCTTGACATTCATGCCAATACATCGGGCTCACACAACGCGTATCGCTAACTGCACTTAGATATTAAAACAGACCAGAAGGTATTTCACCTAAATCATTGTTGTGGCCTCTTGACCGGCCCGTTCTTGACGTTGCTGTATTCGACGATCTTCGATTAGCAGACTTTTTGCGAGCTTCTTCTTCAGCTCTCTGACGCTCTCTTTCAGCAGCAAGTCTAGCCTCTTCCGCTTGCTGAGCCTGCCTTTGTAGTTCAGCGATCTGAGCATCCGTAACGGCTTTATCCGCAGCAGCCAGCTTAGCAGCTTCCTCGGCGGCCTTTCTAGCAGCTTCTTCGATAGCCGTTTTCTGGTCAGCTTCCTGTTGCAGACGCTTTGCTTCAGCCTCAGCCGCGGCAATTTTGGCTTCAACCTCCATTTTTTCCTGTTGAGCCTTTGCAGCAGCCTCTTCTTCGGTGCGTTTGGAATGCGTATAGCCAAGCAGAGCAACCAAGCCGACGATCAGCACGATGCCACCGACAATCAGGTACTTCGAAAAGCCCTTAATATTCATTCCGCCTTTCTTGTCGCCACCTTCTTTAATGGATTCAAGATAAGCCTGCTCGCAGGCAGCGCGTTGCTGAATAGCTTCGGGGAGACATTCCTTCAGATCTTTAATGACGTCTGCAGCCGAATGATATCGATTGTCAGCGCTTTTTTCGCAACATTTGCGAATAATTTTGGCGAGGCATTCGGGAATAAGGGCAGGAATCTCGAGTTCCTCGTGAGCCTGTTTGAAGGCAATCTGCATCAAAGACCCACCAGCAACGCAAACCATACCGGTAAGGATTTCACAAAGCACAAGTCCGATCGCATAAATATCGCTTTCAGGCGTTGCACTAACCTGTCCCGTAAAAAGTTCCGGTGCCATATACGACGGGGTACCGCGAACAACGCCGAGGCGCGTTCGCATAAGTTCACCAAGAGCACCTTCCTGGAGAGTAGCAATACCAAAGTCGATAAGACGAACGACCGGAGGATCGGATTCCTGAATCACAAGGATGTTGGCCGGCTTAATATCACGGTGAATAATGCCTTTTCCATGAGCTTCGCCAAGAGCCTCAAGAACTTGGCAGATAATGCCCACGCCATACTCAAACGGGAGAGCACCAAAATCACGCAAGAACTCGTCAAGCTGTACACCTTCGACAAATTCGAGGACGACGCATGGCGCACCATTAAACAGACCATATTCAACACACTCGACACTGTGTTCATTTTTGAGTGATGACAGAATGCGCGCTTCTCGAAAGAAACGCCTTTTGGTCACCTCAGCCTCTTCTTCCTCAAGCCCTTCAGGCAACGCAAGAACCTTGATAGCAACATGACGCCCATCCAAGATTCGCCATGCATCATAAACGACAGAACACCCACCAGCGCCTTGCTTGCCTACGATGCGATAATTTGCCGATACCTCATTGTTTTCCAGGCGGGCAAATTCATCGAGCATTTCCTGGCTGACGGCATCTTTAACTGCTTGATTCTCTGACATACTATTGTGCGCCTTGCAAATCTCAGGATATTCCTGATGTTTTCATTCCCCTGCTTTATTTCTAAAACATTGCTTTCCATATCATACAAGCTTTTCGGAGTGCATTCAACCTTATTATACTCACTGGGAGCGGCTTACCATGCATTATACCCGTTTCTCCGCATTGCCCCCAGCCCCCCCAGCCCAAGCTTGGCAAAAAAAAGGCTCGGTGTAAAACACCGAGCCTAAAAGCTTTGGAAAAGAGACCTGATCCGCCAAATTGGTCGCTCAACAGTCACCCGCTCATATCAACTGAGCTATTCCGGAATAAGAAAACCAAGAGGAAGAAACTGATCAGAGGTGCGTATGACCACGGTCTGTAAGACGTGTCGCGACACGTCTTTGCAGACCGTGTCAACACATCCTATATCATTCCGTTAAAGGAGGTGATCCAACCGCAGGTTCCCCTACGGTTACCTTGTTACGACTTCACC
>JAZUKH010000186.1:0-29442 GCA_045643185.1 Myxococcota bacterium
AAAACGTGACGGTTTTTTTTGAAAAAATGTGTGTAGGTTTTAAACCTACACAGCCAATACATCAGGCCCCCTACCAGTAATATTCCCAACAAAACGAAAAACGTGACGGTTTTTTTTGAAAAAATGTGTGCAGGTCTTAGACCTACACATCCATAACATCAGGCCCCCTACCAGTAATATTCCCAACAAAACGAAAAACGTGACAGAGTTTGTTAAAAAAAATCAAAGTTTGTTACCGTGTTCGTCTCGGTCATCCAAGTTGAGCTTATACTTCTTGGCACGACGCTTAAAGTAGCGAGTGTAGTGCCAACGTGCATCGGCGATCGACCAGTCGAGCGAATCCTGTTCAAGGTGTGCAAGCAGTTTGAGCGTGAGCTGCGCATTAAAAGAAATCGCCAGGTTAGGCGCATCAATGGCATCGAGCAAAAGCGGCACGTCAACGATCTGAAGCGTCGTGACCTTGAAACCGGCTTTTTTGAAACCATCCATGAGCCACTGAGTTCGGCTGCGTGACTCGTTTTGAGCAAACCAGGTTTCGAGATCCGCCGCAATGAGGGCGAATTCAGCCGCATCGGGCGCTGGCACAGGCTCAGCCGCGGGTTTAGCGCTAACATTATATATATGGTTGGTCACGACCTGAACGGCAAGCAACACGTCGGGTGCCTGAGCCGCAAGCGCCTCGTTTTTAAGCGCCGCAATGAGGGTCGGCGTATAAACGCGGCGAGGATTATGGACGATGTGTCGAATCACTTGATTGAATACACCTGGTTCAAAAGGCACAGTGCCGTTGTTGAAGCGCTGCAACAGGCGATCCATGGCTTCCGCTGTTTCGTCAGAGTCATTGGCAGCGATGGCATCAAGTAGCGCGCGTTGAACCACGGGGCTCGTTTCAACATCGAGACGATGAGCGAGCGCCTTGTGGGCGCTCGCCCGAATCGACGCGGCCGCAATCGCTGCGGCGGCACGCACCGACTCGTCATCATCCGACAACGCCTTGATCACGGGCGCCGTGTTGCGCGTCGCTGCGTTCATCAAAGCCAGGCGCTGAAGCGCCGCAGCGCGTTCGTCTGAACCGGCTTTTTTGCTCGAAAGCGTTTTGTAGTGCTTTGTAATACAGGCTTCCTGCTTGGGCACTGGGTCCTCGATCCACTCGTGAATGACAGACTTATCCAGACAACCGGCACAAATGTCGTCGTTAGAACAATACACACGGATATGAAAATGATCGTCGTGGGACGCAAGTTCCATGACGACTGCATCAAACCGGGCAAGCAGTTCGTCGGGGTTTTCACGTTGGGCAAGTTCGTGTCTAAGTGCCGTGCGAAGATGACGCGCCACAAAGACGAATTGAAGAGGAACTTCCTTCTGCATCAGCAGTTCCTCGATCAAAGCCGCGTTTTTTTGCAGGTCAAACGTGTATTTGGCGCCATCTTCTTTGGACACAAAACGACGATTGATGTGATGCAAGTGATCAGGATGCGCAAACTTGCCGTTTTCGTCTTTCAGGTAATAACCAATGTCGCCATCGCGTCCAGCGTTGTGACTCACCGAATAGGGAATGTCGCCGCCGCCTTGTAAACCGAGGTTGCCTAGATACAGGATCGTGTCAGGAAAACGCTTTTTCATTTTGCGCGACACGATGTCGAGCAAATGCATGAATTCCGGCGTCGCATAAGCAATGCCTCGTTCGTAAGGCACAGGCAGTTGACGCATGTAAAGTGAGGGCACAGGCAGAGCCTGACCATTCACCATAAATCCATCACGAGTATCCTGAACAGAAAAGGTCTCCTTGCGATCAATTTCTTTTTTCGTCATGAAGAAAACGCGGTCTTCCGCGTTTGTAGTCCGTCGCATGCGCTGCTCAAGTTTTGCAGTGACCCATTTTTCGTGGAGCGATGGTGTGATATAGTAAGGCCGTGCCTTATGAACGAACGCCGTTTTGGCCACAGGCAACACGATCCCCGATTCGGTCGGCGTTGGTTCGTCTGACTTGGCAGAGCCACAACCCAAACAAAAAAAGGTCATGGCACAAATGGCTTTAACTAACATTTGGCATTGGAACGATTTACGCATAAAATACCCCTATTTGACCCAAAGCAGGTCGAATTCGGTTCATTTTATAACGCGTGGCATAAATTTGTAGATTTAGACGTCCACGTTCTTAGGAGAATCACGATATGAAACGATGTTTTCTTGCATTCATTGCCTTTTTGATGGCTTTTGGCGCATTTGACCTTGCGACGAGCCGTGAAGCACAGGCTCAGGTTTCCGTCGAATTGGTCGGCAAACTCGGTGGCGAAGCCAACTTTTTCGACAACGAGTGGCTTGGCGATTCAAAATTTGACGTTTCCGGCGGTCTTCGTCTGTCAGGCCTGGTTCGTTTTGCGAACAACTTTGGTGTGGGTCTAAACTTCAACTGGACGATGTCGGATCAACGTCTTCAGAGCGGCAAAGGTCTTCCTTACGAACTCGAAGACTACAGCAAACGCGAAGTCGTCGTTCAGCATCCGTCGTTTGGTGTGGCCTTCCGCTACATGTTCATCGACATGGTCGACCTCGGTCTTTGGTTTGACTACGGCTTTGGTTCGGTCAAATTCGACCCGGTCCGTCCTTCTGAAAAGACCTACGCCAAAGCACACGAGATGAATTACTGCGTTGATGCTCATTGTGCTAACATGCTTGACCTCGACTACGATCTTCAGACGTTTGAAATGGGTATTTTGGCACACGCACGTTGGTACATTCCGAATACGACGTTGGCCGTCATCGTCGGTGCCGAAATGTTCCTCGACTTTAGCCGTATGCTCGCCGATGATTCACGTATGGCGATGATCTTCCGTGGCAAACGTGGCTACGACGAAAACTCGGTCAATTCGTTCGGCTTCCACTTTGTGTTTGGTATGAGCTACGATTTTTACTTCGATCAGTTCGGTAAATCATATCCGCGGTAATCGTTTACCAGCTCAAGGCCTTGAAACGCCGCAGCAGTTTTGCTGCGGCGTTTTTTTTGCCCCACACCGTTGAGCCGCTTTGCGCGGCGTATGCGCAGCATAGGCGCGCACCGAGCCGTGCGAAGCAGGCGAGTGGTTATGCGCGGCGTATGCGCAGCATAGGCGCGCACCGAGCCGTGCGAAGCAGGCGAGCAACACTCGCCCAAACTCGCTAAATGTGTTACACTATGCGCGTATTACTTGCGACAAAAGCCATTTCGTTTTAGGATAGAAGGGATTTTTTGCGGAAACCGCGCCATTTTGGACGCGCTAGAAGTTTTAGGCAGATTATGACAGACGTTGCTAATCCAAAACCCGACCTTCCACAGCCTGGAGACCGGCTTGTAGATCGATACACCATCATTCAGCGCGTGAGTTTAGGCGGTTTTGGCGCCGTTTACCGCGCGATGCAGGACAACCTTGGACGTGAAATAGCACTCAAAGTCCTGCTTCCGGATGTGGTCTCGAACAATCAGGATTACATCGAGCAGTTTCGTCAGGAAGCGCTTTTAACGAGCCAGCTTCGTCATCCCAACACGATCACGATCTTCGACTATGGTCAGACCGAAAGCGGTCTTTTGTTTATCGCGATGGAATGGCTTGACGGGAAGACCCTGACCGAGGTTTTGAAGGAAGGCGGCGCGCTTTCGTACGATCGTTGTCTTCACATCAGCAACCAGATTTTGAAGTCGTTGAGCGAAGCGCACGACCGCGGCATGGTTCACCGTGACTTGAAGCCGTCGAACCTGATTTTGTGCACGCAGTACGGTGAAGCCGACTTCGTCAAAGTTCTGGACTTCGGTCTCGTCAAAAATCTTTCGGAAGAAAAGCTTCAGATTCGCGGCAACACCGTCGAAGCGCCGCAATTTACGGCCAAGCGCCGCGCGCCGGGCACGCCGCACTACATGGCGCCGGAACAGGCCATGGGCAAAGGCACGACCACCAGCGCCGATATTTACGCGTTCGGTCTGATTTTGCACGAAATGCTGACCGGCAAACGCGCCGTCGAAGGCACCGACAAGATGGACGTCCTGCTCAAACAGGTGCGTCAGCCCGTCCCGCCGCTGCCTGAAGAGTTCCGTGACACGTTTTTGGGCCGCGTCGTCGCCCGCTGCGTCGAAAAAGACCCACTCAAACGACCGCAGAACGCCACTGTCCTGCTCCGCGACTATCAACTCAACGAAGAAAATCGCGGCGTCGAACTCAAAGAAGGGCTCATCGAAGCACAAGCCCGTTGGAAAAATCTTACCGAACCTAAGAGCATCATTTCGGAAGTCAGCGGCACACTCAAAGACGTTTTCGTCGGTCGTACCGCCGAAATCGAGGAATTCAACACGATCCTTTCCAAAGGTCTCGCCGAAAATACCGGCACCACGCTCGTCATTAACGGTCAAACCGGTATCGGTAAAACGGCTCTCGTCATTAAATACGCTGAGATCTTCCTCGATCGAACTAAAGGCCTGCTCATTCAGACCTCGTTCCTGCCTCAAAATAACCTCGCTTATTCCGCCATCCGTATCGCGCTCAAAAAATTTCTTCAAGTCACGTCAGATGACGCCAGCGAAGCTCAATCCCAGATCAAACACGCGCTTCAGCGTTACAATAACAACGATTCGTACCTCGTGACGTTCCTGACGCACTTTATCGTCGGCAAAAACGGCCAGTCGGCCGAGGAACGCGACCAGGCTGAATTGCGCCTCGAAGAATTTTTCGACAACATTTCGCGCGTCGCGCCCGTCATGTTCATCGTCGAAAACATTCACTGGGCCGATACCGAATCGATCAACCTGATGTGGAAACTGGCGCTGTCAGCGGTCACGAAACATCGTCCGTTCTTCATTTGCGCCACGTTCCGACACGCCGCGCTCGCCGATAACCGCGAGCTCCAAATGTTGTTGGAACGCTTCAACCGCCTCGAACACGTCTTCTACCGCGAGATCAACCTCGGATGGCTCGGCAAAAAAGATTGCGCCGCCATCATCGACAATGCCATCAAAATGCAACGTCCGATGGCCAACCAATGCCTGGCGCTGTCCAAAGGTAATCCGCTCTTCCTCAATATCGTTCTGCGTTACATCCTCGACGAAAAAGCCAATGGCGATGACGCCCGTCTCGTCATTCCTAACTCGATCGAGAAGATCACCCTCAAACGTGTCGACCAGATCGTCCGCAAATACAATCACCCCGATTATCGCGAGATCCTGCGCCGCGCCGCGTTGATGGGCGAAACCTTCACGCTCTCAAACGTCGAAGCCTTGTTGCGCAAAGATGGTCAGTACAGCCTGCTCGACAACACGAGCCGCGCGCTCGACGTCTGGCGCCGTGAAGGCATCCTGCGCCGACAATACGATACCGAAGGCTCCTACGAGTTCATTCACCCTTACATCGTCGAGTTCTTTAACGCCGATTCCACACCGGAGCTGCACCTCAACGTCGCTAGAACCAAGGAAATGCTCGGCGAAAGCGAGATGTTCATCGACCTCGAAGAGATCGCCAATCACTTCAAACTCGCCGGTGACAAAAAACAGGCGCTCCGTTATCTCGACGTCGCCGCAAACAACGCATTACAAAATACAAACTTCATTAAAGCAAAAAAACTTTATGAAGAAATGCTCCCGTTGCTCGCGACCGAAGAAGACAAAAACCTCTCGCTGCGCGTCTATCATCAGCTCGGTGAACTGACCCTGCGCCTCTCTGAATACGGCCCGTCGCGCGACTACTTCTCACGCGCACTCATGCTCGCCGAGGAAAATTGCGACAAACATCTTGAAGCCACCGCCTATTGCGGTATCGCTGAAGTCGCACTCAAACAAAATCGACTCGACGAAGCCAATTCAAACTACAATCGCGCAAAACTCGCCCTGACCGACGACGATCCAAGCATCCAGAGCAAATTGCTGCTCGGCCTCGGACGTATCTCAAAACTCAAATCCGATTGGTCGGCTGCCCTCCAACTCTTCCAAAAAGCTTACGATTACAGCTCGAACGCCGCTGACTTCGACATCATGGGCAACGCCCTCTTCGAACTCGGCAAAATCTATCAGGCGCTCGGTCAGCTGCACCAGGCTCACGAGTGCTTCCTCAGCGCTCAAAAGAATTTCCAAACCGTCGGAAACACCGCCGACGAAGCCGACATCCTCATCGCGCTCTCCTACACCTACTGCGTGTTCATGCGCCCAGACGATGCCCGCATCGCCAACGAATCCGCCATCGAGATCTACCAAAAACTCGGCGATCAGCTCGGCTTCGCCAACGCGCTCGCACAAATGGCCGATCTCAATATCCAACAGCTCGTCTTCGATGAAGCCCAAAAGTTCGTCCTGCGATCCATCCCGATCTTCAAGGAATTCCACAGCGTCATCGGCAACGCACGCACACAGGCGCTCCTCTCGCAAATCGAGATGAATCATGGCCAATACGACTCCGCCATGCGCCTCGCCAGTCAGTCGCTCACCGAATACCTCAAAACTGACAACTATAACGAGCAGATCCGACTCTACATCGAACTCGGTCACCTCGCGACGCTTCAAAACGGCTTTGAAGCCGCACGACAAAACCTCTCACAAGCCGAGATCCTCCTCGATATCCATCAGTCGTCCGTCCTGCGCAGCGCACTCTTCTTCGAATGCGGTCTGCTCTGCGAATGCCAGGGCGACTTCGCAAGCGCCGAACGCAATTATCAGGCCGCTCAGGAAACCGCTCAGCAGAGCGAATATCTCGAGCAGATCTACCTCGCCCGACTCAACGTCATCCGCGTCAATATGTACTTCACCACCGGCCGCTGGTATTACGAGGAACTCCTCAAGATCGCCAACGAAACGCGCACCTACGGCCTCAAACAGGCTCAGTGCACCGCCTTGATGTACATCGTCTGGTTCGAAGGCGTCTACGGCGAACAGCGCACCTGGGAAAATCTCATGGGCGAGCTCGTCCGCTTCGTCCAGATCCAACGCCTACCCGTTCAAGGCCTCCTGCGCCAATTCGAATTCCGCGTCGACCTCACGCGCTTCGTCAATCCCGACGTCTCGATGGCCTTACACCGTTCAGCCATGTGGATCCGACAGTATCTCAGCCAACCCGTTTAACGCCAATCTCACTTTTTTTGCCGTTTGAGACGGCTGCGGCTTTTTTTCGAGCCGCACCCCAAGCGGCTCGAAAAATACGCCTACGCCAACGCCGCTATTCGCTTCGCGAATACGCGGCTTTTTTTATGCCTAAGCGCCCCAAAGGGGCAAACCGCCGTAGCCGATCAGCGCCATGCGCATACCTTTTTTGCATAGCCTTGAGCAGATCGCGCTCGACCGGGCGCGGCTTGGCGCCCTCAGCACGACCAGGTTGCAGCTGCTGACACCCGGCGATGTCCACAAAACAGTCTTCCGCCAATAAAAACGAAAGAATGCGGTTAGGCACAAAGACCGGCGCAAACGCAGTTGGCGTCTCGGCACCCCAGTTTTCAAGCACCCCAAACTGGATCAATGCATTACGACGAAGCGCCGAACCCGGTAAAAACGCCGAACGAAATTCGATCGGATCAACATAGTCAAACAAAAGCTGCAAGTTACCAACCGTAATTCTTGCATTTTCTGCAGCTCCAAAGACGTAGCGCCACGCGCGCGCATATTTCTCGTCATACTGAATGAGTGCAAGCACCACGAGAATGTGCAACTCGGTGTCCGTCAAGCCAAAGGCTTGCTTCAACGCTTCTTCGGGCAAACGATCCTCGAACTGCACCCCGTTGAGCGCTTCGAACGTCGCTTCAGTCCTGGTGTGGATGTGCGACATTTCGTTATTCTTATTTCATAAGGACTTCCGCACACGCCAGATCAAACGCGTCGGAAGCGTCGAGCGTGATCTTGCACTCGACTGGGATGGGCGCCATCATGCCGTTCGATCTCAATGTATAATAATCGATCTCGAGCGTGCCATTTTTGTCTTTCCAGACGGGATCACGCGATTCAATTTTTCGCGCCTGAATGATGTTGTTGTCATCCATATCCATTTTGGAAAGCGGCGTATTTGTGCCCACGAGAATGCTGAGTGCGCGATAACGCCGTTCAGCGGATAAAGCCTCGGGATCTGGACGCAATGCCTTCAAAAATTGACGGGCGAGTTCCTGATTAGGCAATGCAACGGTCTGAGGGGCTTTACTGAGTAACACGCCAACAAAACCGTGTTTTCCGCTGGCATCCATTACATGCGCGGGAGCAGGAGTCTCACCTTCGATGAAGCACAAATTGCCGAGTCGAAAGCGCGCATAGTAGTCGTCAAAACTACCGGTCTTTTTTGCTGCTTTTAACGCCTGTTTCGTATCAGCGTCATCGTCGTCCAGGAACTTGTAATTCAGTTCGTCATTCCAAGACACCACGACGTTTTCGGGGGTCTGCGCTTCCGTACCGGAATTACAACCAACTCCGAGCAGGGTCGCACCAGCAAGCAACAAAGTTTTAATAATTTTCATGCCATAACCTGATTCAAAACCAAGTAGCGCCAACGCGTGCGCAACTCAAACTAGGGATGGCTTTATACCGAACTCTGAGCGTTCACTCAACCTTGTGGCGTGTGGTGATAACGGATTTTTGATTGGCTGACTAAGTTTAAGCCCACATCGTGATCGCGTTATCACCAAACGCCGCCTTTGAGGTGCCTAACTGGCGCCTCAAAGGCCATCCTGTATCAAATTAGTCTTCGTCTTCGATTTTGTTACAAGAGCGTTCATCCATAATGCTGTCAACAATCACTTCTATACACGAATCCTTGGCGTTGTCACACTGGTCTTCATCATTCTTAGCGTCCACAATGCATTTGCCATACTGAATACCGCACTCGATATAAGCCTTGGCGCAGCCATTCTCCTTATTGCGTTGGTTGATCAGGAACGTCTGGTAGAGGAATTCATCATACATGAAATACAAAGCATAATCGAAAGCTTCGGGATCCACACTCACACCCATATATGCAGTGATTTCCTTCAAGCGCCTTTCCGCGATCTTAGCATAATTGGCTTTCACATCATCGTATTGATCTTGATCATCAAAAAGTTCTTTGACGTTATTATCAACACATATCATCATATCTTTAAAGTAATTCGTATGGATGACACTGAAATTTCTATAGGAATCATCATTTACCAATACCGGGAAGACATTAATGATATAGCTGATCAACTCATCCGAGCAAGCAGAAGTTTCTTCAGGAATAAACGACGCAATCGACTCTTTACACTCATTGATCCCAATGCCGTATCCAAAATTATTCATCAATTCATGGAAAACAGTCAAACTATCTTCCTCACAAAGCTCGTTCAAAACAGAAGAAGCCACGGCCTTAAGATCAGATTCATTATTTAAGCAGGCCTGATATTTACCATCGACCTCACTCGTCAAATTCATCAGCACTTTTGCTATTTCTTCTTCAGGAAATCTCTGCACAGCGATGAATTTTTCTTCAAGGGATAATTTCTCAGCATTATCATTCCACCATGAAATATATTCAAAAAACGCAACATCGGCTAATTCATTCTTATCTAAAATACGTTGCCAAACTATGCTGTCTTTATATTCATCAGCACAAAAATCAGGAGTGGGTATACCGGCATAGATAGCTTTCATACTATTATCAATGCACATCTTTATGCTATTTTCGTCAAGATTATTACTGTCCGAATTACACTCACGTTCAATCCATGATTGAGCTTTCTTAGACATTTCAGCATCAGAATCATGCAAACACCATACGTAGTCAGCAGGTACTCCCATTAACGTAGTTCCCAATTTATTATACACATCTAACATCGCTTCCCGGTAAGCTATCTGTCCTTTTACCGATGCAACATCACTACACTCAGACATGCATTCATCATCATTAGATGGACATTTTTCCATACATGTTTTTATTTCATTTCCAGCATTATATTCAAATTCATAAGACTTAATCGCCATTTCAACTTCCGCTGTAAACCCTACCATAAAATTCCATCTGAGAGCATCATTGTATTGAGAAGCGCAAACAGCCTCATCTGACAAGAACTTGCTGGCTATCTGTGTTTTTGCTGTTTCAACACACTCTTCAATCTTTTGCCCAGTTCTGGTACACATCATTTCAAGCAAAGCATCAAAATTTTCGGCCAGATCATAATCAGATTGTTTGAGACATATAAAGTAGTCTGAAGAGGGCGCAATGACACCATCCAGTTTTACTTTCAAAAGCAAATCTTGCTGGCAGGTGCTTTCATCAGCCGCAACCAAATCATTTAATACGTCAAGAATGGGCTGATTCAAATAATTGCCGCAAACAACATTCTCATCGACAAGTAACCCATTGAGCATTTCCATCAAGTTCTTCGCCTGCGCGTTGTCATCGCCACCTTCTTCGCCGGCACTGGGAACTGGTATTGGTTCCTCATCCTCTGGCTCAGGCTCCGTAAATAAGCACTTTTGAGCTTTTGCGATGAGTTCCTCTGACTTAACGAGTTCCTCAACGACGGCAGCCACTTCAACGCACTTGGCGTTGCCGTTGTCGTCAGGAGCACAAACGAGACTGCCGTTACAGTAGCCGTCTTCGCGGCACGCCTGATTTTTGTCGCCAGGTCCAGGCGCGACGCAAACGTCGGCCTTGCAAAGCAGATCACCATCGCACTTGTTATCAGCGAGGCACTTGCCGCCCTCTTTACCGTCGTCGATCGCTTCACACACGTCGACATTGCAATTCAAATACGTGTCGCACTTAATGTCGCCACCGCACTTACCACCGAGCTTGCCGTCGTCGATCGCTTTGCACACGTTGGCGTCACAAGCCAGGTACTTGTCGCACGAGCCATCAGCTTTGCACGCGCCGCCTTCGGCGCCGTCAGCAGGTCCAGACTTGGCTTTGCAGACGTTGTTTTCGCAAACCAACTCGCCGTTGCACTTGTTGTCAGCAAGGCACTTGCCGCCTTCAGCACCGTCAGCCGCACCAGACTTGGCTTTGCAAACGTTGTTTTCGCAAACCAACTCGCCGTTGCACTTGTTGTCAGCAAGGCACTTGCCGCCTTCGGCGCCGTCAGCCGCACCAGACTTTTTCACGCAAATGTCGTTCTCACAAACCAGGTCGCCATTACAGACGTTGCCTTCCATACAAGCTTCGTTTTCATTGCCAAGTGATTCCTCATCGTCTTTGTCGCCATCGCTACACGCGGTGAAAGCAAACGCCATTGAAGCCAAAAGTGACATATAAAATAAATTCTTACGCATAGCTAACTCCTTAAAAGATGTCGAGTGGAATAAAATAAGCCCTGTCTTATATCGCAATGACACGCGTCACGGATACACGTTCCAGGCTTACGAGGCGAGATCACCTAGCCAGGCGATTCCCAAGAAACTGTGATGTAATTATAGCGAATTTTGTGATTCAAAACAAAGAAATAGTCACAAACTCGTGATACGCAAGCCGCGAACGAGCGGAGACATGCGGATCGAACATCTCCACTCGCGCCCAATCTCAGCCGTGAAACTGAATAACGCCTGACGGGATGCCCCCCCCCTTGAGACGCCTAATTGGCGTCTCAAGGGTTATATCATGCAACAAATTAGTCTATGCTTGCGCTACTAGAGGTACCAGCAGAAATTAAGCCTCGTACCTCGCCTGCGCACATACCTAGATCATCTTCACATTTATATTTATCGCTTTCATCCTTAGCGGCCACGTAGCATTCCCCATACGCAATGCCACAATCGAGGTAAGCCTTGGCATAGCTATCATCCTCATACCGGTTCAAGAGCAGGAACGTTTTGTACAGGACGTTTTCATACATGAAAAACAAAGCATAGTCTGCGGCTTCGGTGTCAAAAGTCATCCCTGACGACGCACTCAGTTCCTTCAAGGTCATATCAGCAAACTCGGAATAGGTTTGTTTCACATTATCGTATTTTTCGCCCAAAAGCGGTTTGACGGCGTCATCAACACAGGCCAGCATATTTGAATATTCTTCCGTTTTGAATAGGTTCATACGATTTGAATAACTGTAATCAATTAATGCCGGGAAGACATTAATGATATAGCTCATCATCTGATCGTAACATACAGAATCTGCTTTAGGAATGAACGACTTAATCTCATCCTCTGAACACTCAGTTGTCAAACTGAACATCAATTCATGGGCTACCGTATAGGAATACGACCCACAAAGCTGATCCAAAACATAAGAAGCAACAGCCACACGATCCGGGTAGGCATTTAAGCAATCCTGATACTTGCTGTCAGCTTCATTCATCCAATCCATCATCATATTCTGGACACCCTTGCCCATGAAACTTTGAGCAGCCGACATTTTTTCTTCAAAGGATGCACTCTCAGCGTTATCCTTCCACCACTGACTAAATGAATCCATCGCAATGGCGGTCAGAGCTTGAGCCCCCAATGTCATCATGATGTTTTTCCAAGCAATGCTGTCTTTATATTCAGACGCACAAATGGCATCGTCATCTATTGAAATTCCAGTATAGATGTCATTTTCCAGATAGCCCTTAACACACGAATCTAAGCTACCATCACCAAAATTGTCATTAACCCGACACTGAATCTCAGCCCACGATTGAGCCTTCTTTGACATTTCAGCCTCAGACTCATGCAAACACAAGATATACTCACGTGGCACACTATTTGCGCTACCATAATAACCAAACTTATTATACATATCAATATTTACTTCCATTGCGCACATTTCCATTTCTGTTGAAAATGTACTATTACATTTATTCGTACATTCCTCGTTCGATCCACACGCTTCAACACATGCGACATTATTATTCTGAACATTATTATTACATTGTTCCATCAACATTCCATAATATATAGAAGCGGAAGGTTCTTTCAAAATGTTACTTGCGAATGCCTCATTAAACTGAGAAGCGCAAACAGCATCCTCGGAGATGCGCATCATGTCAATACTGGCACCTAGCTCTTCGACACACATCTTCTCCTCTGATTCGTCCATAGCAGCTCGGCCGCAATATGTCTCGAGTAAAGTGTCAAATTTTTCGTCCAGATCAAGACCAGATTGACTCATACATGCATAATAATCTAACGAAGGATACATGGCACTCCCCATCAGCGTTCCCAGTTGTATACCATCATCCGTAAGGCAGGAATTTTTATCAACCGTAGCCAAATCATTTAATATGTCAAGAATAGGCTGATTCAAATAATTGCCGCAAACAACATTCTCATCGACAAGAACCCCGTTGAGCTTTTCCATCAAGTTCTTCGCCTGCGCGTTGTCATCACCACCTTCTTCGCCGGCGCTGGGAACTGGTACTGGCTCATTAAATAAACAGGTTTGGACTTTTTCGATCAGTTCCTCTGACTTGACAAGTTCTTCAACAATGCCAGCCGCTTCGACGCACTTAGCTTCGCCGCTGTCGTCAGCGTTGCAAACAAGATTGCCGTTACAGTACCCATCTTCGCGGCACACCTGATCTTTGTCGCCGGGTCCAGGCACGACGCAAACGTCAGCCTTGCAAAGCAGATCACCGTCGCACAAGCCATCGGCTTTGCACTTGCCGCCTTCGGCGCCGTCGGCGATCGCTTCACACACGTCGACATTGCAATTCAAATACGTGTCGCACTTGATCTCGTCACTGCACTTGCCACCGAGCTTGCCATTGTCGACAGGCTTGCACACGTTGGCGTCACAGGCCAAGTACTTGTCACACGAGCCGTCGGCTTTGCACTTGCCGCCTTCGGCGCCGTCAGCAGGACCAGACTTGGCTTTACAAACGTCGTTTTCGCAAACAAGCTCGCCGTTGCACTTGTTGTCAGCGAGGCACTTGCCGCCTTCGGCGCCGTCAGCGGCACCGGACTTGGCTTTACAAACGTCGTTTTCGCAAACAAGCTCGCCGTTGCACTTGTTGTCAGCAAGGCACTTGCCGCCTTCGGCGCCGTCAGCGGCACCGGACTTGGCTTTGCAAACGTTGTTTTCGCAAACAAGCTCGCCGTTGCACTTGTTGTCAGCGAGGCACTTGCCGCCTTCGGCGCCGTCGGCCGCGCCAGACTTGGCTTTGCAGACGTCGTTTTCGCAAACAAGCTCGCCGTTGCACTTGTTGTCAGCAAGGCACTTGCCGCCTTCGGCGCCGTCAGCCACGCCAGACTGCTTCACGCAAACGTCGTTCTGACAAATCAGGTCGCCGTTACAAACGTTGCCTTCCATGCAAGCTTCGTTTTCATTGCCAAGTGATTTCTCGTCGTCTTTGTCGCCATCGCTACACGCGGTGAATGCAAAAGCCATCGAAGCCAAAAGAGACATGTAAAATAAGTTCTTACGCATAACTAACTCCTAAATGATGCCGAGCGGGAAAAAACGACCTGTCTTGCATCGCAATGACACGCGTCACGGATACACGTTCAGGCTTACGGGGGCGAGATCACCTAGCCAGGCGATTTTCATGCGACCAAAAATGGAATTGTAGCGAGTTTCGTAACACGAAACAAAGAATAATCCGAAATTCGCCTTGCGTTGGCTATTATTCAGCGATCGGGCCGGTAGAGACGCGCGGTCTGCACGTCTCTACCGGCCGTCTGCACGTCTTGGTTTATGATGCCTTGCGCTTACGCGTTGAGGAACGCGATATAGCCTTTTTTAGCTTCGTAGAGGTCAGCCTTGCTGATGATCTCCCACGGTGCGTGCATGCTCAAGACGCCGACGCCACAATCGATGACGCTCATATTGAAGTTACCGAGCATATAGGCAATGGTGCCACCACCACCGACGTCGACCTTACCAAGTTCAGCCATCTGAAAACAAACTTTGGCGTCGTCCAACACGCGACGGAGCTCTGCAACAAACTCGGCCGAAGCGTCGTTTGAACCGACTTTACCGCGTGCCCCCGTGTATTTGCTCACGACCAGGCCACGTCCAAAGAACGAGCAGTTTTTCTTGTCCACGACACTGGCATAAAGCGGGTCATAAACGCAATTCACGTCTGACGACATCGCTTTGGAGTTTTGAAGCGCTCGACGAAGCTTCATTTCGGAATACTCGCCACACGCGTCCATCAATTCCGCCGTCGTGTTCTCGAAAAAGCGCGATTCCATGCCACTCGCCCCGACACTGCCGATCTCTTCTTTCTCGATGAGCAGGCAGCAACTCGTGCGTTTGGGCTTATCCATGGTCAAAACAGCCGCAAACGAAGGATAGGCGCAGGAACGGTCGTCATGACCATAGCCCATGATCATGCTGCGATCCAGGCCGTAGTCGCGCGCGGCACCCGCAGGCACCACTTCGATCTCAGCCGACAGGAAGTCTTCTTCTTCAATATTGTAGCGTTCTTTCAAGATCGCCAGGATATTCGCTTTGACTGCGTCTTTTTCAGCATTTTCTTCGTCACTGTCGCTATCTTTTTTGACGAGCGGCATACTGCCGATCAGCACATCGAGGTCTTCACCATGAACGACTTCAGACGCGGGCTTGCTCATCAGATCTTTTGAAAGGTGTATGAGCAGGTCGCTGATGCCCACGACGGGGTCATTGGGATCTTCACCGATGTTAACCTGGACGAGCGAACCATCTTTTTTGGCGATCACCCCGTGGAGCGCCAACGGCAGCGTCACCCAAAGGTATTTCTTGATGCCGCCGTAGTAGTGCGTGTCGAGCAGTGCCATGTCAGTATCTTCGTAGAGCGGATTAGGCTTGAGGTCCAAACGAGGAGAGTCAAGGTGGGCACCAAGGATGTTCATGCCATGCTCAATGGGCTCTTGACCGATGACGAACAACGCGATGTTTTTGCCAATGTTATCGGCATAAACACGATCGCCAGCCTTGAGTTTGCGACCTTCGCGAATAACATCTTTAAGATCACAAAAACCGGCTTCCTGAGCGAGTCGCTTAAATTCCGTCACGCATTCGCGTTCAGTTTTGCACTTTGACAAAAAGCGTTTGTAATCATCCGCAAAGTCAAACACGGCTTTTTTGTCGTCTTCGGTGTAGTTTTTCCAAGCGTTTGGTCGTTCCATGTACATCTCCTCAAAAAAAGCGCGCCCGAACTGGGCGCGAAAAGCAACAAAACGCATCCCAAAACGAGATGCGGATTCAAATATTCAATTCGTGATAGCGTGCAAACAACGCGCGCAATATTCATATTTTATATTTGAATTTGTGTTCGCGGGCTATCTCGCATAGCTCGATACGCCCTGCGGCGCCGGCTATCTCGCCTGTGGCTTCGATACGCCGGACGCGGGCCCCGCCAGGCGAAGGGGTAGCGGCGTATTGGCGAATGCCAATAGCCGCGTAGGGGGAGACTTCCCCCTCCCCACACACTATTGACACTGTTTGGTGAATAACTTGCCGTTTGAGCAATAACCGGGCGAGTTGAGAAGCGTCGAACCCACGCTGCTGTCGTTATGCAAAACGAGCGTGGAACCGCCCGTCAACTGGGGCTGACGCACCTGCGACACGCCTTTGGTGGCCGTCGCGCTGTTGCCCGCGCGAATGACGCTGTCGAGCACGACACCGGATGCGTTGACGATCGAAATCGTGTAGGGCGAGCCGTTGACGATCAGGTTGCTTTTAAGCACCGCGACGTATTGAGAGCCTGCAGGCAACCCATCGATCACCGTGTCCTTGGTCACATAAACGTTCGCATTGTTGCTGTCGAGGCAGCCGGACAGGTTGATGTCGTACACGTCATTCGGCGTTTTATCGGTGCGCGTCACACGAAGGATCAAACCGTTCAAATTGACACGGTGAGTTGAATGATTGACGATCTCAATAAACTCATTTTGTGCAGAATAATTTGGCTTACTGTAGAGCTCACTGGTATTCGGCGTTCCAAGCACTTCGGTGATGAGCAGCTCACCAACTTTTGGTGTCTCACAAGGCAGGCCAACACAGATTCGACTTGAACTACAGCTGAGCGACTTGCAGTCCGAGTCGACAAGGCAGCCCAGGCCGGAGTCGCAAGCAGTTTTGCAGCTACCGCCGCAGTCGAGGCCAGTTTCGTCGCCATTTTGCTCTTTGTCGTCACACGAAACGCATTTGCCCGTCTTGGTATCGCAGTTGTACCCCGCACTGCAGCCGATATCCACGCACGATTGTTCCGCGCAGTAACCGGTGGCCAAGCAGTCATCGCTGACGCAGTCGGATGCCTGCGAACATCGACGGCCGGGCGCGCACTTTTGACAGATATTGCCGCCGCAGTCGGTGTCAGTTTCGTTGCCATTACGGGTTCCGTCGCCGCAATGGTTGTTGCAGTTCTCACTGAACAAGCCGCCGTTGACGCAATAGCCCGGGCTGGCCTTGGCAACACTGCCCGTCACGCTCGTGTGCGCCGACATGGTCTTGATCGTCGTCACGAGGTCTTTTGACAAGTTCATTGAAACGCCAGAGGATGCCTTATTCGCGGTAAAGCGGCTGCCATCCACGCCGTCGCAGGTCACATAAAGCTCGTAAGTGCCTGACTGAATGATGTTGCTCGTGCTCGCCAAATTCTGTTCTATCGTCCCAGTGGGCAATGCCAAGCTGTCGCAATCGTGAATGACGATGACGCCTTTGGACTCGATCGTGCCGCTGAGCGCGTTGGTGCTTTTTTTGACCGAC
Organism: Myxococcota bacterium; assembly: GCA_045643185.1. Classification (GTDB taxonomy): domain Bacteria; phylum Myxococcota_A; class Bradymonadia; order UBA4248; family UBA4248; genus RGIG464. The sequence goes on from JAZUKH010000186.1 coordinate 17,557, forward strand.
GCCGTGTAATCCGTTCGTTCAGCCGTCACGCTGCACTGGTCGAGACGCAGTTTTTTTCCAGACACGTTCACAACTTCGATGAAGTGACACTGCGACGCGTTTCGACCATTGATCGTGAAAAACGACGTGGGCGTCGAGGTCTTATCTGGGTATGCCATGAACTCGTTGATGACCAAATCGGAGGGCGTCGCGTAGTCGAGGTCTTCGCCAGCGCATTTTTTGAGCGAGCAATTGGTCGAGATGCAGTCAGAGGCCACCGAACACGTTTTGCCGAGCGCACAGGCTTTGCAGCTGCCGCCGCAGTCGATGTCGGTCTCATCGCCATTCGGCAACGAGTCGTGGCAGGAATAGCAAAGCCCCGTCTTTGCGTCACACTTAGCATCACCCTCACACCCGGTCATCGTACAGGGCTTTTGAGAGCACTTGCCAGCAACGCATTTGAGGCTTTCGCAGTCCTTGTTGAGTATGCACGACTCACCTTCGCCGCACGGCTGACACTGACCACCGCAATCGACGCCCGTTTCGTTACCATTTTGAATGCGATCGTCACACCGAAAGCACTTTCCAGACTTGGCGTCGCAAAGCGTCTGTCCGTCGTTCGAGTTACAACCGATCTCTACACACGATTTGGGCGCGCAAACGTTGTTTTCGCACAAGTGACTGTCACAATCTTCGTTGACGAGGCAATCGCGCCCGGCCTGGCAGGGATCGCACACGGCACCGCCGCAGTCTGCGTCGGTCTCGTCACCGTTCTTCACGGTGTCGCCGCACGACCAGCATTTGCCCGTCGTTTCGTCGCACATATCCGTCTCGTACGTGCAGCGGCATTCATAGGCGCAAACGCCGTTTTCGAGGCACTTACCCGATGTGCAATCCTCACCTGACTGGCATTTTTGACCGTCTTTGCACAGGTCACACGACGCGCCACCGCAGTTCAGGTCTGTTTCGTCTGCGTCCTGCGTGTCATTCGTGCAATGCGTCTCACATTTTTCGACGAACAGACCGCCGTTTTTGCACCGTCCCGGGCTGTGTGCAAAACGCGAAACGCTGTCATGCGGCTTCAGGGTGTTGCTTTCAGCCAAATTGTCGAGTGACGAAACGACTTCAGATATGCCCGTCGCGCCATCGCCCTGACTTTCAAAATACACGCGGTGAAGGCGCTCGTTATCCTTGTTGTAGAGCGTGCAAATGAAGTTGCTGTCATTCACAAACTCGTTGGCCATCTTGATCCCGAGCTGATTCACGACCCCGTCGGGCAGACCTTCGATCGGCGTATTCGAAATGACGACCGCATTATTTGGCGCGATCGAGCCTTCAAGTTCAAACGCGTGCTTACCGTTACCGTCACTGCGAATGCACTGGATCGAGTTTTTGTTCAGCGACAAGGTGATGGAAGTTCTGTTTAAAATTTCAATAAACTCTGATTGTTCAGAATTTAATCCATTGAATCTCTCACCAACCTGAGCATTATTCAAAATTTCAGTAATAACGATCTCGCCCTGTTTTGCCTGTCGATAAGGATCCACGACTTCCGTCGGCTCAACTTTGCACGGCTGACACGATCCACCGCAATCGACGCCCGTTTCGCTGCCGTTTTGCTTGCCATCCGTGCACGTTGGCACAACTTCCTCGCCCGGATCTTCGACGGCGGGTGGCTCTTCTTCCGGAAGCTTATCACTTTCGATGCTCGCACAGGCGGAACACGCCAAACAACAGGATAAAGTCCAAAATTTATGTTGATAAAATTGGCTCATATTCACCTCCAAACGCTAATTTTACCTTATACACGTTCGTTTGTGCATTCTCAAAAACGCAAAGTGAATTCGCGGGTACATCTCAGTCGAGGAAGCGTTGTCAGGTCAGAAATTCAAAATCTCAGCCGTAGCGAAGCCGAAGGCAAGCAGGCTGAGATCGGCGAGCGGACGCGATTTGAAGGATCAACGCAAAATCTCAAGCAAATTATGATCCCCGCTTAAGTTGTAACAAGAGAGAAGAAATCATGTGGGTAGAGACGCGACGCGACACGTCTCCACGCGTGCCATTACACGTTTATCTGAGCAGCAAGTTTGTTGAGCGATTCGACATTTTCGGCGTCACACGCGTTCATCCAGTCGTCGGCCAAACGTGCGTCGAGGTTAACGACTTCGGTCAAAGCCATGACGATCGACTGCGACAGCGCGCGGCATGCGGCATTGCCGGCGTTGAAATGCGCAAAAAACGTGTTCGACAGGGCTCGGAGTGCCTGGAACTTGATGGCCATCTGAATGAAGTCCGCGCGACGAGCGTCATCAATGAGGATCGTCGTCATCATTCGGTCGTTCTTTTCGAGCGACTGAAGCGAAAGCGCAATGTCGATGGCCTGTTCAGCGATGTCATTCTGATGAGAGAACAAGTTTTCGGCAGCAGCCACGAAATCGTCGCGCGACATATCGCGCAAGATGAGGTGATCGTGTCGGACCTGAGCCAACTTTTCGGCGATGGCATTTTGTTCGGCAAACGCGGCAGCGTCGAGTTCGAGAGCCATAGACAGCGCTTCGATGCCCGACAGGGCTTCGAGCGGGAAGCATGAATAAGCGGCGTCCATGAAGTCCTGAGCATCGGCGAGCGACATGGCATTTGCACCGATCAACGCGTACATCGCGGCAGCGCGGTAGGTCCAAAGTTCCTCAGCATCGTTCATCGTGCGCACCAACTGGTTGAACACGGTCTTGGACAACACCTTGAGGCGACACGGCGCCTGAACGCGGATCAACTTGTCGGACTGCGCGATGGAGCGCAGATTTGCGCCGACCCACGCGCTCCACAGCACGACTTGCGTGCTGGCATCGTCAACCAGTATGTTCAACAACGTCGTGACTTCTTCATCCAGCCACGGAAAATCGGCGTCATAGGTCTCGTCGATGGCATCGAGGATCTGCTGGCACTTCTGAACGCGTGCCAACAGGTCCAATTCGGGCAACACGGTGCGATAAACGACTTCGGCGAACGTCATCGCCGGTTTATGCGCGATTTTTTTGATATTATTCAGTGCGCGGATCAAATGACGAGCGCCGTCTTCGCTTGCCAAAACCTCGGCCGCAGCGGCTTCCAACGCGGCGCGATCCTCGAAAGCGGCGTAGATGTATTGCATCTTGCCCACGGCATCATCGGCAAAAAGCACTTCCTTGCCCGTCATCTTCACAAGCGATTTCGGGGCTTTTTCAAATTCACGAAGGTTTTCTGGAGTCATAACTTTATTCTTTTTACAGGTTAAAAAACGCCTGACGGCATCAAGCGTTTGCAAGAAATTCTAAAATATCGTGTCGATTGGACGAAATCACACGTTGATTCGTCGAAATGGAGATCTGTTTACCACTTTCCAGCGCATTTAGCGCGTAATCCGTGATCTGCGAGATCTGTTTTTCGAAGTCTGCGACCGTCAATTCCGATTTGGGCACAAAACGGATGGTTTCGGCACACACAGCGCGTCCGGGACGCTGCAATTCCTCAATGAATTCGCCGCGACGCGCACTGAGTTTCCACAAGATGCGCCCGGTCTGATGGCCGAATTGAAGTTCCTGCATGCGCGGTTGTCGATGCAGCGACGTCGCGTGAGAACGCGTCGCGTCGGCTTCAAACTGGATCAGATCGCGCTCACTCAGGCGTTCCGGATAGACCGTGTTTCGCGCTTCCAGCGGATAAACTGCGCGGAATTCAAAAAACGGCATGGGAAAGCGCGAACGCACCTGGATCTGACGGAACCTGACCGTGCCACGATGCTGAAAAACACAGTCATAGTCACACGATGCCGTCGAATCGGGGCGTAAACACGACACGTAGATCGGGCCGATCGTGCGGTCGCGCTCAAAATCTTCGAAAAGCTGGATCGCGTAGCGCGCGCGATGACCCACGTTCTGGGCCACCAACGTGATGTGGGCTTCCTGCTGCGCAAACAACTCGTCGTTCAAACGACGCTGAACAAGCACTTTCCTGACGTTGTTGCGTCCCAACAAGATCGAGGCAACAACCAATATGACCAAAAAACTCGCCAACAAGATCAACGCGTTTTTAGCCGTATAGATCGCTGCCACCGTCAACCCCACGACAAAACACAGAAAATAAACGCCTTCACGAGAACAGGCCATGTGTATTTTTGGGGTTGTCGACGTCATCATGGGCTTTTGGCTTGTTTATCCTCGCAGCAAAGCTGTTTTCACGTACTTTTTTGACGCGCAAAGGCAAAAAAAAAGCTCGCAAAAGCGAGCTCAAAAAAAAGGCGACTAACGGATTCGAACCGCTGTAGAAGGATTTGCAGTCCTCTGCCTAGCCTCTCGGCCAAGTCGCCAGGATTTTTTTGTCAAAGGTCATGAAGGCGACTAACGGGTTCGAACCGCTGTAGAAGGATTTGCCGTCCTCTGCCTAGCCTCTCGGCCAAGTCGCCATCAAATGACGGGCAGGCTTATAGGCCTCTTTGACTCACCCGTCAAGATATTTTTTATTTTTTTTCACATGACATCATCTTACCCGATGTCAATGACGTCATCTTCCTCTTTTTTGGGCGCATGATCGTGTTTCATCGACACAACGAGGTCCGTCGGCTGTTCAGCATGACCGCCGATCCAAACGCCGTCCCCATCGCGCACTTCGTAGTCGATGTCGACCGTCTGCGGCTGTTTATGACGCTCGCGTTTTTTGCGCGCATCCTTGTCGGACTTGGCATTGGACGCCGGCGACGACACTTCCTGATTGCCGCCCATGTTCGTAAAACCAGCCGCGCCATTCTGCATGTTCTGCATGTTCTGCATGTTCTGCAAAAGACTCGAAAACATGTTCGGATCCATGCCCCCCATGCCGAGTTTCTGCATCTTTTTGGCGGCCAGCTTCTTGCCCCAGTCGACCGTTTTGCGGCGAACGAACGGGATGAAAAGCAAAATCGCGGCGACGTCGCTCAAAAATCCAGGAATCATAAACAGCGTGCCGCAGATCGTGCGCGTGCTTTTAAAAGTCGAAAATGGCATTTCGGCCGGCAACCCCGGCATCTTCTTTTCGGCCGGATTCTTGAACGGTTTGATCGAGTAACCAAGCAGCGTAAAGCCGATCGTGACCCAAAAAGCGAGTTGAAAACTGGTCAAAAAGCAAACGAGCACAAAGATAGCGATCTCAATAACGAGCGCGATCTTCACATATCGACCGAAGGTTTTGACGATAGGATTATTGGCAAGTAATGTCGGATCCATGGTGATTCACACAAAAAAAAGTTAGAAAAATTGAGAAATAGGATGAATGTTTTTTGGGGAGGGGGAGATGTCGGGACGTCGCACAACGTCCCGACATCATCCCCCTACGCGGCTATTTGGCGAATGGGGCCATAGAGCCGTCCAGCCCGGGCAGCTCTACAACCCCACTCGCCAAATACGCCGCTACCCCCTCTCCTGGCAGGGCCTGCGCACTCGCCCTGCGCGGCTTTTATGCGCCAAAATGGCTGCGAATGGCCTCTGCAAGCACAGGTGCCACAGAAAGTTGCGTGATTTTTGCCGACTGAGTGCGGAGCGGCAACGAATTGGTAACAATGATCTGTTCGAGGTCCGCGCGGGCGAGTCGCTCGACCGCGTTCCCCGAAAAGACCGGGTGGGTACAAACCGCGATGACGCGTGCAGCACCGTGTTCTTTAAGGATCGTGGTGGATTCGCAGATCGTGCCGCCGGTCGCGATCTCGTCGTCGATCAAAATGGCGGTCTTGCCGACGATGTTACCGACGATACCACAGGCGTGTGCGGTCTCGGTGTCATCATAACGCCGCTTGTCGATGATCGCCATGGGCAGGCTGAGCATCTCGGTAAACGGCACAAGGTCTTTTACCTCACCCGCGTCGGGCGCAACCAACACGGCGTTGCTCAAGTCGAGCGTTTTGAGATGCGAAACGAGCGTGTTGGCAGCCGAAACGACGTGTGTCGGGATCCTAAAAAAGCCCTGTGCCTGACGCGAGTGCAGATCGAGCAACAACGCGCTCGTTGCTCCACTCGTTTCGACCAGATCCGCCACGAGGCGCGCCACGATGCCGACGCCCGGCTTATCCTGTTTGTCAGAGCGAATGTAAGGAAAATAGGGCACCACGGCACAGATCGATTTAGCGCCGTACGCGCGCAGCGTGTCACACAGAATGAACAGCTCCATCATGTTCGTGTGCAGCGGCGACGCTGCCGTCTGAACGACAAAGCAGTCACAGCCGCGCACGTCTTCGTCGATGCGCACGAGCAGGTTTTCGTTCGAAAACTCTTTCGAAAACGACGCGGCCTGTGCGACACCAAGTTGATCACAAATTTCGCGCGTCAACTCGGGATGAGATGAACCACCAAAGATCTTTATCGTCATGGTCTTAGCATCCTAACACCGCGTGACAGCGTCGCACCAGGCTTTTCGCTTGTCGACGCGCCAAGCATCCGAAGCTTTTGGCTCAAAGACCGCGTCAGTCAAGGCACAACGGCCAAACTCGGTCACATTCTGGAACAAGCCAACGCCCAGCCCCGCGAACATGGCGGCGCCAAGTGCCGTCGTTTGAAGGCATTTGGGGCGCTCAAGGCACACGTTCAAAAGGTCTGACTGCATCTGCATGAGCAGATCGTTGATGCTCGCGCCGCCATCGACTTTGAGGCGCTTAAGCGGCTGGTCAAGATCACGCACCATGGCTTCAAGCAAGTCTGTGTTTTGCTGGGCGATGCCCATGAGCGCTGCACGGGCGATGTGTGCGCGCGTCGTGGCGCGCGTGAGCCCGGAGATGGTGCCACGCGCCTCGGGGCGCCAGTGAGGCGCACCAAGCCCCGTCAAAGCGGGTACGACGACCACGCCATTTTCATCGTCGACACTTCGTGCAAGCGACTCGATTTGCGAAGATGATTCAATAATACCGAGTCCGTCACGAAGCCACTGCACCAACGCACCAGCGACGAAGGCGCTGCCTTCGAGCGCGTAACACACCTGATCACCGAGTTTCCAGGCACAAGTCGAAAGCAAACCGTGCTGCGACCGAACGATCTGCGAACCGGTGTTGAGCAGCAAAAACGCGCCAGTGCCGAAGGTGCACTTGGCCTGTCCGGGCACAAAGCAACTTTGACCAAACAGGGCGGCCTGTTGATCACCAGCGAGGCCAGCGATCGGAATGCCGTCGGGCAAACCAGGCACGTGTGCCGTGTAACCACAGATTGAGGCATTCGACACGATGCGCGGCAACATGGCGCGCGGAATGTTGAACAAGCGCAACAGCTCGTCGTCCCAGTCGACGCGTGAAAGATCCATCAACAGGGTGCGCGAAGCATTCGACGGGTCAGTCACGTGAACGCGCTGCCCAGTCAGTTGCCAGACGAGCCAGCTGTCGATCGTGCCAAACGCCAGTTTGCCGGCTTCGGCGTCGTTTTGGCGCCCGGTCTGGTCCAAGATCCAACGAATTTTTGTCGCTGAAAAGTAAGGATCGGCGAGCAACCCCGTTTTTTGACGAATGAGCGGCTCATTGCCGTCAGCTTTGAGTTGCTGGCAATATGACGCCGTGCGGCGGCACTGCCAGACAATAGCGTTGTAGATCGGTCGACTGGTCTCACGCTCCCACACGACGGTGGTCTCACGCTGGTTCGTGACGCCGAGTGCCACGATGTCCTTCGCGTCGATCCGGGCTTTGGCGATCGCCGCGTCGATGGCAGCCAACACGGACTGCCAGATGTCGTCTGGGCGGTGTTCGACCCAGTCCGCATGCGGATAAACTTGTTGAAACTCGCTGGACGCACTGGCGCAGACGTTCAAATTCTCGTCGACGAGCAACACGGTGGTGGATGTGGTGCCCTGGTCGATAGCCATGATGTAGTGCATGTTCACCGCCGGAATGATTCAGGTAAAACAAAAGCCGGAGGCGATGGCCTTCGGCCTTTGTAAAGAGGTTGGCACACGGGGCGAGTGTATAGACCCAGTGTCTAAGCGGCGTATTGTGGGCAACGCCCACGATAGCCGCGCGGGGGAGCGATCCCCCGTTCAAAACACGACTTATTCGCAGTCGTCGCAGCCGTAGCCGCAACCGCCACCGCAGTGACATTTTTTGTCGTCATCTTTGGGTTTATCGATGATGACGGCTTCGGTCGTGAGCAAAAGGCCGGCGACACTGGCGGCGTTGGTGAGCGCCACGCGGGCGACCTTGGCGGGATCGAGAATACCGGCCGCGATCAGGTCGCAGTAGGTATCGTTCGCGGCGTTGTAACCGAACGAGAACGTGTCATTTTCGAGCACTTTACTGACGACGACGCTGGCTTCGACGCCGGCGTTGCGGGCGATCTGACGAGCCGGTTCTTCGATCGCGCGGCGAAGGATGCCCACACCGAATTTTTCGGCTTCGGAGCAATCGACAGCGTCGAGCACTTTGGTCGCACGAAGAAGCGCCGTACCACCACCGGGGATGACACCTTCTTCGGAGGCGGCGCGCGTCGCATGGAGGGCATCGTCGACGCGGTCTTTGCGTTCTTTCATCTCGGCTTCCGTCGCGGCACCAATTTTAATGACGGCCACGCCACCACTGAGTTTGGCCAGACGTTCCTGAAGTTTTTCGCGATCGTAATCGCTCTTGGTCTCAACGATCTGGTTTTTGATCTGAGCGACGCGTTCGTCGATGGCAGCGGCATCACCACGGCCGTCCACGATGATCGTGCTGTCCTTGGTCAACGTGATCTGACGCGCCGTCCCGAGCATATCGAGCTTCGTGGCTTCGAGTTTCATGCCGAGTTCTTCGCTGATGACCTGACCCTTCGTGAGAACGGCGATATCCTGCAACATGGCTTTGCGGCGATCACCAAAGCCCGGGGCTTTGACAGCCGCGACTTTGAGCGTACCACGGAGGCGGTTCACGACGAGCGTGGCGAGTGCTTCGCCGTCGATGTCTTCAGCAATGATGAGCAACGGTTTGCCCGTGCGAAGAACGTCTTCGAGCACAGGAACGAGGTCTTTCATCGTGCTGATCTTCTTGTCGACGATCAGGATGTAGGGATCGTCAAGAACGCAGGTCATGCGTTCGGAATCCGTGACGAAATAAGGCGAAAGGTAGCCACGATCGAATTCCATACCTTCGACGACTTCGAGAACGGTGTCCATACCTTTGGCTTCTTCGACCGTGATGACGCCTTCGGCACCGACTTTTTCCATGGCTTCGGCGATGAGATCGCCGACGACCGTGTCACCGTTGGCCGAGATCGTGCCGACCTGGCGAATGTCGTTGGTATCCTTGGTCTGACGGGCATTCGCGGCGATGAATTCGACGACTTTGGCAACGCCTTTGTCGATACCGCGTTTGAGTGCCATCGGGTTGTGACCCGCCGTCACGTAACGAATGCCTTCGCGATAAATCGCTTCGGCGAGCACCGTGGCGGTCGTCGTGCCATCGCCCGCCACATCGGCGGTCTTGCTGGCAACTTCGCGAACCATCTGCGCACCGAGGTTTTGCGACATGTCTTTGAGTTCAACTTCTTTGGCCACGCTCACACCGTCTTTCGTGACTTTGGGCGAGCCATAGGTCTTGTCGATCACGACGTTACGGCCCTTCGGACCAAGGGTCGTTTTGACCGTGCGCGCCAACATTTCGACGCCTTCGAGAAGTTTTTTACGGGCTGCTTCGTTATAAATGATCTCTTTTGCCATTGTTTTAATCTCTTTATCTTTGGTTTGACCGCTGGCGGCGTCTGCGCACCACGCGGTGATCCTTTGTTTTAGTCTTCAATCACTGCAAGAACGTCGTCTGCACGAAGGATGACCATTTCCTCGCCATCGATCTTGACTTCCGTCCCTGAATATTTACCAAACAGAACGACTTCACCGGGTTTGACATCGATCGGCTGATGCGAACCATCCTTGCTGCGTTTGCCGGGACCGACCGCCATCACGAGCGCCTTGGTCGGTTTTTCTTTCGCCGAATCAGGAATAATAATGCCGCCACGGCTGACGGTCTCCTGTTCGAGTCTTTTCACCAGAATATTGTCATTCAACGGTTTCATCATCGTTTATTTTCTCCTTCTATCCATGAAAAAAGCCGAATTTTTCAACTCGGCCTTACGACAGAAAACAAACTTATGCACCCTTTCCGTTCAGACAAGTATTTTTTTGACGAATTCCGTGCCACAAAAACACATAACCGAAGCCCAAAAGAATGAGGAACGGCCACAACACGTCGAGAAACAGGTCAAACGCCCAGGCGGCATCCATGGCCCGTCCCTCAAACCAGAGCGGATCGAACGCCCGGACCACGCTGACGACCCAGCGGATCAGCACGCCAAGGTTGACACAGGCCACGAGCATGACGGCCAACCACGAGCGTTTGCGCGCCACTGGCTTGGGCGTGCGTTCAAACTCAGTGACGAGGTCATGCACGACGGATCGCTTGCCCGTATCGAGCTTTTTCATGCGCACAAGCAGGTCATCACGGTCAAATGACGTCACAGCCTGACCGGGATACAAGAAATAACTGCCCATGATCCGGCAGCCGATCGCGGAAAGCAACTGAATGACGGCAAAACCGGCAACGATCGCCAACCAGGTCGTGTTGTTTTGAATCAAAACATCGTCGAGTCCTTCACACACGAGCGAAAACACGATCAAGTAGAGCAACATCATCACGAGCTGCATGAGCGCACCGAACATCACGCCGATCAACGCACCGCGCATGTAAGGCAAACGAGCAAAGTTGTGCGACAGAAGCAAACACCCTGGAAAAACGCCCATAAACCCGGCACAGGTGATCTGACGCAGTGAAAACATAGAAAAAAAGCGCGCCATTTCTCACGGCGCGCCCCTCAACCTTGCTATATCTATAAAATTAAGCGAATTCCTTGAAATCGAACTGCTGAACAAAAGCATTCAATTCTGCCCCGGAGTGACCTTCCGACACGGGCACATTGCCTTCGAGATCAGCGATATTGGCCGCTTCCATCAACGAAACGCGGTTTCGCGTGTCTTCGCTGGCTGCCACGGCATATTCAAGCATCTTATCATCCGCTTCAGAAAGACCGAAGTGCATACGAATGATCTTTTCTTCCATCGGTTCAAGAAAATCATAGGAAGATGCTTCGTGAGAAGCCATTTGTTTTTCGATCGTTGCAACTTTAGCTTGTTTCTTGGGGGATAATGTTTTTTGACGTTCGTTCACGGATATGTCTCCATCGGGAAATGAAACAATCGGTTCAAAAATAAACCGAGATTATGCCCCAAAATACGCTTTACGCCCAAAACGTCAAATTTTTCAGATTCGATGTTACCCCAGACGGCGCTTTGTCTGGTCAGTAATTCAAGCTCCCAGCCGTAGCGAAGCCGAAGACAGTCTTCGTTGACGTTCCCCTAAACGTGGCTGTGTCATTTTTGACACAAAAAAAAGCGCAGGCTTGAAGGACCTGCGCTTTTTGATCAACCTATATTAATGTTAGCGACCGCGTCTGGAACGACCACCACCATTGTTGCCGCTGTTACGGCTGCTGCTGCCGCGACTCGTGAAGCTGGGGCTGCTGCTGCCGCGGCTGGAGCCGGCACTGGAGCTGGCGCCGCGACGACGGCTGTTGTTCTCATCCTCGTCATCATCCGAGTAGGAGGATTTGCCGGAGGGATAGTCAACGCGGGAAGGACGACTGGCGCTTGAGGAAGCCGGGCGGCTAGCCGAGCTGGAGCTGGGACGCGTGATCGTCGTGCCAGCCGGACGGCTCGTCGTCGTCGAGGCGTGACGACTGGACGAATTGCCGAGTACCGGGCTCGTCGAAGAGCTGGCGGGACGGCTTGCGCTCGTCGAAGCCGGGCGGCTAGCACTCGTCGAAGAGGGGCGGCTGGTACTCGTCGAAGCAGGACGGCTCACGCTGTTATTATTGTTCACAGGGCGGCTGGTACTCGTCGAAGCAGGAC
>JAZUKH010000187.1:0-13871 GCA_045643185.1 Myxococcota bacterium
AAGACGGGCACGGTTGATATGGCCTTTCTTATTTTTGCTCGCGCGCCAAAAGCGCGCGGGCAGCTCGGCTAAGTTGTAACCCAAACTGTGGAGAAATATGTTGAGAAGAATCGATCTAAAAGTTTTTTGTGTGCTCGCGGCCCTTTTCGGACTTTGTGCGTGTTCCGAAGATGACACGTGCAAACCAATGTGTGACGGACGCGTTTGCGGTGACGACGGGTGCGGCGGTACGTGCGGCGAGTGCAGCACTGGATATTCATGTAGTAATAGTGGCAAATGTGATTACATGACGCCGCCCTGCATGCCCAACTGTACTGGCAAAAACTGCGGCGACGACGGGTGCGGCGGCTCCTGCGGTGCATGCACCGACCCGCAGACCTGCAGCGACAAAGGCACGTGCGAAACGACTCAGTCCGATCCTCCTCACCAAGACCCGCCCGCATGCGTCCCGACTTGCGGTAAACACGAGTGCGGCGACAACGGGTGCAACGGATCATGCGGTGAATGCCAGTCCGGATACGAGTGCAAATACGGATACTGCGAAGAGATCATCCACTGCACGCCCGACTGCACCAACCAAACTTGCGGCGACGACGGGTGCGGCGGCTCATGCGGCGCATGCGGCAACAACGAAGTTTGTGCCAGCGGCGCTTGCTGCAAACCCGATTGCAACGGAAAAACTTGTGGCGACGACGGTTGTGGCGGCATCTGCGGTGAATGCACCGGTGCCGATCGATGCAACGAAGCTGGTGCCTGCGAACCATGGGTCGTCTCCGGTACGGTCTATTACGAAAAACAGAACTTCACGATCTCAGACACCACGCACGAAGCCAAAGCCGGCTCCGTCGAAACGTTGCCCGCCAACGACGTCCCCGTGTTCATCACCGACAAAAACGCCAAAAGAGTCAAGGGCTACGCCTTCACCGATGAAAACGGCAAATACGCCATTACGGCAACCGAACCCTTACTGTCCACAGACCAGCTCAGCATCATCCCAGCCTGGATCGACAAGGGCATTCCCCGCATCATCATGCAGCGCTCAGCCGCGACCTACCCGCTCCCGGTCTGGAATTTCTCGGGCACGCTCTCCAATCTCTCAACCGACGGGGCACTCACACAACTCAAAGACGCCACGCTCACCGTCGATAAGGGCAGCGGCGTTTTCAATATTCTCAACACGATCCGCACGGCGCACAAGCACCTGCTCGACATGAATGTCATTGAAACGCTCGACGACCTCGACCCGATCGCCGTCGCCTGGGCGCCCGATATGTACTGGACATGCGGTTCCTGCTACTTCACCAACAACGCTAACCAGGTCACGTCCGTTCAACTCGAACTCTCGAACGTCGTTTTTCCAGCTTTCTTTGCCATCGACGGCATGAACGTCAACCAGACCGCATGGAACACGCACTCGATCCTGCACGACTTTGGCCATTTCTTCCTCACCACGCGACGCTCGTCCGAAATTTCCGTGCTCCACAATGTCTACGAAGCGCTGGCGCCAAATCTGGCCTGGGTCGAAGGCTGGGCCGAGTTCTACGCACTCGTCGAAGAAAGCTACCAAGCCAGTCAAATGCTCACCACGGCTTGGAATCAAACGGGCTACGACCTCAACACCATCCGAACATGGGTCGACTACACCAACTTGGAACAGGGCGTCGATGCCTCATTCTACGAAAAATACACCGACCCGGCGACGAATGAACCCAAAACTCGTCACATCGTAGGCTATGTGCCCGTCCTCATGCCTTCAAAAGACGCGAGCGACGGCATCAAACAAAAACTCTCGTCAGCCTGGGTCACATGGTTCCTTCTCTCGATCTGGAACGGCAGCGACTACGACCAAAATGGCGCATTGACCAGCGATTTCAAACTCAGTTTCCAGAAGTTGATGAACAACGTGCTCTCGTCACCGCGCTACGTGTCGATCCAGGACTACAATTACGCCAACGACGACCTAAAGGCCACACGCACCGCGTACGGCGTCGACCTCGTCGACTTCATCGACGCGCTCATCTGCACTGAATCCGTCGAAAAAGACAAACTCCTCAGCTTCATTTCAACCCAGACGGGCTTCCCATACGACAACAGCCCCGTCTGCATTCCCAAAGACGCCAAAGAAGCATCCGCTGACTAAACCCCATATCCAGCAAACGCATAAAGGCTGAAGCCATGTCGAAATTGAAATACGCGACCCTCGTCGCTGCGCTGCTTTTAGTCACGGCGTGTTCCGATGACGATCCAGAACCTGAAGCCTGCGTGCCGCAATGCAACGGGCGCACCTGCGGCCCCGACGGTTGTGGCAGCATCTGCGGTGAGTGCATGACCAACTCGGTGTGCATCGTCGGAAAATGCGAAATCAAAACACCCGAAAATGCCTGCATTGACCGAGTTTGCGGCAGCAACGGCTTTGGTGGCACTTGCGGCGCATGCCGCGATGACCAAACTTGCAACGAGGCAACGGGGCAGTGCATGGACTGGTCGATCTCGGGAAAGATCTTTTATGAACAACAAACCATTACGGTGAAAGAAGAAGACGCCAATATCCCAAAATTTGGCGACGTCATCGAAACGCCGGCAACCGACCTCCCTGTGGCCCTCTATGACAGCACGGGCTCGGTCAAACTCGGTGAAGGCATCGTCGACAAGGACGGCGCATTCAGCTTTGCGACCTCACGTCTACCGATCGCGACCGACAAGCTGTTCATTCTGCCCGTCTGGTTCGTCGAAAACGACTTCAAAATGGCCCTGCTCGTCGGCGCAAAGTCGCGCCCATACAGCGTTTGGTCGTGGAACATTCCACTTCAATACTACACGACGCCCGACGAACCAGGAAAAATGCAAGACGTCGTCGTGGGCATCGACCAGGGCTCGGGCGGCATCTACCTCTACCAACAAATCAAAAAGGCCTTTGAAGACCTCGTTTCGACCAACTACACGACGAGTCTGCCCGACCTGCCGACCTTTGCCGTCGTCTGGAACCCAGGCAAAACGTGGAATTGCGGCACGTGTTATGTCGACGACGTCCAGCTCCAAGTGGCTTCTAAAGACGGAAAATACACGGCCAAACACGCCCTCGAAGTCGATGGCAATCCAAAGAGCGAATCAGCCTGGGGCGCTCCAACACTCTTGCACGAGTTTGGTCACTACATTCTGTTCGCCCATCGCGACGACACCCCGGGCGGCGCACACACCATCGGTGGCGTTTCCGAACCCACACTCGCCTGGTCCGAAGGCTTCGCAACGTTCTACTCGCTGCTCGTCCAAAGCCGAAACGCCAAGCACCCCGTGATGGACTACTGGCGACTGCTCGAAAACGGAAGTTATTGGCTCGATTACAACAAGTTCATCGGCCACGTCAAAACCTCAAGCATCGGAACCATGACCGTCGCTCAACCAGAACGAAGCAGCACAAGCGGCATGATGCAAAAACTCAGTGAAGCATGGATCACCGCGTTCCTCTACGACGTCTGGGACGGCGACGACAGCCCAAACCAAGACGGCGACGATCACGACAACATCGCCATCGGAACCAACGGCGTCTGGCAGATCATCTCGTCACCGCGATACGAAAACGAAGATCAATACGCGGTTTCAAAACAAAATCCGTCAACACGACGACACCCGGAAGGCGTCGACCTCGTCGATTTTATAGACGCTGTCTCGTGTTTGAAACTCGTTGATCAGACAGACTTCTTTAAGTGGATCGACGAGCAGACCACTTTCCCGTACGACAAATCACCCGTCTGCGAAAAAATTTGAATAATGGCCTAAGGCTTGCCGTTTACCTCCCCGTAACACCAGTCGTGGCACACTGACGTGCCACGACACTAACTCTTATGAGGAGATAAAACATGAATTTCAATAAGTTTGGGTTTGTTTTTGCCGGTTTGATGATGTTTGCCCCGATGGCAGCCGTGACGCTCGATGCAGAACCGGCTGTTGCAGCCCCCGCCGCCGGCGCCAACGCTGACGCCTATATCAAAGACGCCAACGACATTGCGGGTGCTACCCGTATGCTCGAACAGGTCGATAAAAACCACAGCCCGTTCACCGATCAGACCATCGAAACCAAAATGATCCTCAACGGCGGTGTTCACCACGACGTCGTTTACAGCTTCACTACCTACACCAAAGGCTCCGATCGTCGTTCTGTCCGCTTCCACGAACCCGCTGAAATGCGCGGCATGGGCGTCGTGATGAAAGGCCGTGACGAAGTTTATGCTCGTCTCCCGGGCTCCGAAAAAGCTCGCCGCGTCGGTACACACTCCAAACGTCAGTCATTCTACGGCTCTGACTGGGCTATGGACGATATGGGCATGGTCAACATGGCGATGGACTACGATATCGTCAAGATTATCGACCTCAAGGCCGATAACAACACCCACGTCGCTCTCGAACTCAAAATTAAACCCACGACCGACCTGCCCTATCCGAAACTCATCATCAAAATCGACAAAAAACGTCTGCTCATGGACTACATCGAATACTTCAACGAATCCGGCAAGTCCCTTAAAACGCAGTATCGTGACACGCTCAAAGACCTGGGCAACGGCTACGAACTCTACACCCACATCACGGTCATTAACTCCGACACCAAACACAAGACCGAAAATATCGTCGAGAGCGAAAAGATCAATCAGAACATCCCGGATACCACGTTCCAGCAGCGTTGGTTGACCCGCTCCATCTAATCGAAATTTAATTTCGTTTTTGTATAAATATTAAACTTCTTTTTGAATAAAACGCGGCCAAAAGCCGCGTTTTATTGTTTATATTTATCAATCATTTACTAAATTATTTTTGGCACGTTGATTGCTAAACTTTCCCTCTCACGAAATTCGCAAAAACGCGTCATACAACGGATTTCACGTTTCTAACAAACTGTATTTTTTCCCAAACTTCGACTAAAATGTCGAAGTTTAAATTTCGACTTTTGCCCAACGCAAGGCAATCGTTGTTTAGTAACCTATTTGGAGGATTTTTTATGCGAAAAGCTCGTTTTGTGTGTGCACTTTCTGCGTTAGCCGCCATGGCGGCCAGTTGTTCTTACGATAGTGTTGAAGAAGCGGAGATTCGTGCCGAATACGAAGCGAAAATTGCCGCGTTGCAAGCAATGTATGGTTGCTCGCTCGACTCGGACTGTGCCGATGGCACGTTCTGTTTCCACAATAAATGCGTCATTGAATGTAATACTGACTTACCGTGTACTGGCAGCTTTGTTTGCGATGAAAAACGCGGTCGTTGCGTCGACAGAAGCTTCGCGTTAAGCCGACGCCGTTCCACCGAAAACGCCATCAATCAAAATGAAGAAGATTTGTTGGCTGCTCAAAACGGCAGCGCCATTTCGTCCGTCATTGGCCAGAACGACAGCAAGGGCAACCTGATCGAAAGCTTCTCACTCTATGAAAGCGTGGCTCCGGTCGTTGCCGTGTCGAAGGGCGAAAAGACCATTAAGGTCAGCTTCGTCGCCAACAAAGACCTGGGCACCGTCAACTACGCCGTCTTCAACACCACGAGCGAAACCGCCGCACCGCTCGAAATCGCCAAGATGAGCGAACTCAAGATCAATCTCGACGGCACCGAAAAGACGGCCTACAAATACGAAATGGAAATCCTGCCGGAGCTCTCCAACCTCGACGAAAATGCCAAGGCCGAAGACATCCTCATCGAATCAAGCGCAGGCACGTTTGAACTCTCACTAGTCCCACTTCCTGAAATGAACGGAACTTTTTCTGGCTATGTTCACCCCCAGAAAGTTCTTTCGGGCATAGAGTTGCCGATCCGTATGGCCATCGTGACCGAACCGACCAATCCCAAATCAATCGACGAGATCACCAAAGCCTGGATTTATCTCCCCAGTGCAGGCACGGATCTCTTTGCGCCTGAAAACGTCGAAATTGGTGCCGACAAAAAGCCCGTCGAACACTGGTCGAAACTCGAAATGAGCAAGGATAATGCAACGAACTGCACAAGTGGCAAGAACTGCCTCTATGCCGCCTTCTCAACCAACAACTACGTCGCACCAGGCAGCAAAATCATTACGGCTCAACACCACATCAATCGTAGCCTCCGCATCGAACTCTCGGATTACGACCCGAGTGTGTTGACATTCTCGGGGGGTATCAAAGACACGATCGCCGGCTTCTATCGCAAGAACGAAATCAACGAATCTGGCGAAGTTCAACGTACCTGGAACAAAGCTGAAATGACCGGTAGCTTTACCATCTCACGCATCGACGCTTTTGACCCCGAAAAAGTCACGGTCAACGATCACGTCAAGGCAAATGAAACGCTTCGCGACACCACGGAAGCCCCGCTCGATGTCTGCGCCCAAGTCGGTGATTTCGACCCCATCAACACACTCTTCGGCTATATTCCGAGCGAATCACCTGAAAAATGCGCTGAAAAGTCCGATGACTGTACGGCAGAAAAGCTCGCAGCCTGCGACGTGCCTGAGGGCGGCGACGAAGTCAAGCCTGAATATTGCAATGACGAGTATTTGGCCAAATGCACAACAGAAGTCATCGCATGTCATGACCGTGTCAATAATTACAAGGAATACGCGAACGCATGCAAAAGCAACGCAGGCGTCGAGGCTTTCAAAAACATGGCCGACGAAGACATCAAAGCCTTCTGCGTCAAAGAAGCCGCCAAAGGTCTGTTGGCAGATAACTCACGTCTCTCGACGATCCTGACCAAAGTCCTTGAAACTGGCACGGCCAACGAAGGCGAAGGCGCTGGCATCAACGTCGACCAGGCCTGCGTCGCGGGTGGCCAAATCAATAACTTCGCTGACTTCACCGAAGCCTGCTCCAAAGACTCGTGTAAGCTCTGCCAGGAACGTCCCGAATACGCCTGCGCGGCTGACCTCGTCGCGCGCCTCTACCTCGCCGATGGCGACTCCGACGACGAAAAAGCCGACCTCATGAACACCTGGCTCACCCTCATTCGCGAATCCTACCTCGGCCAGGAATACAACGCCTGGAGCCAGGACACCGAAATTCGCGAAAAATGGCTCGTCGGCGCCACCTACGACGGCTCTTTCGCCTCAAGCCTCATGGATGACTTCAACAACGGCCTGCTCGCCGACTACAAAAAACTCGTCCTCGACATTCAGCACGGCGTCATGGCCAAACAGCTCAACCAGACTTCGATCGAAATGCTCGCCCAGACCATCGAATCCGGCAATCAGGAACAGGTCGACGCCATCAACTCGATGCGCAACAGCGTCCTCACCGAACTCGCCCAGACCTGGGAAACCGTCGGCGAAGACCTCGCAACCAACCTGAAACGCCACGATGTTTTGTCCCAGAGCGACATGGCTCGCGTCACCGCCGCTGGCGAAATGCGCCCCTACCTCTTCGACCTCTACTTCGCCGGCCTCATGGAATCGACGATCAACCTCGCCTCCGACATGGGCTCGCTTAACGCCTCCTACGGCTCGCAGCTCACGTCCATCATATCCAACCTTGACGCGCTCGACCGCTCGTTCGAATCCCGCGTCTTCATGCGCGATGGCGAAGTGTTGCGCAACACCGACATGACCGCCGACACTATACTCAAACTCCTCGAAAACAAGGCAAAACGCGCCGACACCCTCGTTAAAGAGGCTGATGCCAAACGTCAAAGCGTCCTAAACGGTCATCAGGAAAAACTCCTCCAAAACATGGCCATGAAGGACAACTACCTCACCACACTCGAAAATCTCCAGACTCAAATCATCAATCTCTGCGGTTATCCGAACGACTGCGTTACGAAAGAAGCCTCTGACGAAAAGTGTAAGTCACTTACAGAAAATCTCCGTTGTGGTTTCAGCCTACCTCACGATACCGAAGACTATGGCTACCTCGCTTCTTCAAAGCCAACAACAGCCAAAGTCAACTCGATCGGTCTCTCAAACACTGACGACAAAGGCAATATCACCACGGGCGAAGGCAATGGCAACACCAACGACAGCACCATTACAGCTGGAAGCGATGCCAATACGAGTAAAGCCGCCAACGCCATCATCGAATACCAGAAAGCCCTCGAAGAATACGAGACCGCTAATGTCGAATACAAGATTCACGCTCAAAAAGGCGCCAATACAATCTCTTATCTCGATTATTACAGAGGTCAGATCGAACAATGGTACAAAAAACGTGCTGATCTTTTGACCGAAATCGAGAATAAAACGATCGATTGTCCTGCTTCAACCAACACCAAGGCTGACTTTACCCCAACTGGTGTTGACGGCAAATGCACTATGGGCGACTTGCTCGGTCTGCTGGATGACAATGAAGCCGCTCAAACCCAAAAAGAAATCGACGCGACAAAATCTTCTCTCGAAAAACAACAAAACAATTACAATTCATGGAAAACCCAAATGGGCACTTATGTCGGTCTGCAAACGACGGCACAAGCTATGGGAACGGCTGCTCAAATTACAAGTTTAGTCTGCCAGACGCATACAGACATTTTCGAAAGAAAAGGCACCGATACCCTTTTACAAACAATCGCCGCAAACACTGCGAAAAATGTAGCAGGTAATGCAGCAAGCCAAGGCGGTGCTGCCGTAGCATCTACCGCTGCAGATGCCTGGGATTGGGCACAAGTTGCTGCGGACGGTGCGGCTATTGCGGCAGAGACGCTCTCCAACGCTTCTTCACTTGCTTACGAAACAAGTGTTGATAAGCTCGATCGTCAAACCGAACTCGACATCGCTAAAATTGAAAAGACGCTCGGTGAAGATCTTCAGAAACTAAGCAAAGAATACACCGGCATCGACAACGCTATTGGCGATCTCGAAGACCTCATTGACGAACTCAAAGAAGCCAATGCCACCGCTGAAGATCGCGAACGCGACCTCGTTGAATACAACAAGCTCGTCAACGATTACAATAATTTCATGCTCGACCTCGTCCCGCTCGCCCACACGGTTGCCGTAAAAGAACTCGGCATGTTGCAGGCCGAAATGAAATATTACGAAATCGTCCAGGAAGCCCAGTTGATCGAATCGCAGTACAACAACAAATTAGCCCGCTATGACGAAACGAGCAACATCGTCTACGCGGCGTCGAGCTTCTTTGACTATGCGAACGACCTCGAAATCGTCGAAATGTACATCGACCGCGCCCGTGACGCCCTCGATGACTACCTGACCGCGCTCGAATACCAGACCGTCCGTCCGTTCGTCGACCTCCGTCGCTCCATCTACACGGCTCGTGGTACCAACGACCTCGCCAAGATCCTCGAGGAACTCAACACCATCACCTCCAAGTGCGGTGACGGCACCGACTCGACCAACCGCGTCGTTGTCTCGGCCCGCAATCAGCTCGGCATCCTCAAAACCGACGTCAACGAACTCAGCCCTGAAGATCGCTTCCACTACATCCTCAAGAAAGGTGAAATGCCCATCAGCGCACAGGCCCGTTACTCGGTCGACGAATCCATCGCCGAAAAACTCAAGAAGGGCAACTTCTACAGCGTTTCGTTCACGCTCGGCCGCGGCTTCAGCAACCTCGAAACCACCTGTAACGCCAAAATCAACAACATCGAGATCCGCCTCGTCTCCAAACCCGGCCAGACGATCAGCCCCAACGGCACCACGCCGATGCTCTCGCTGTTCTACGGCGGCCAGAGCATGCTGAGCTCCTGCAAGTCCGACATCGCCGACATCACTGCCTCCGTCGGAGCTCGCACCTCGTATGGCGTCCACTCGACGTTCTACACGCAACCGTTCGGTAACGGCCTCAATGCCACCGTCTACAACGTCCCCGAAGGCGAGGAATATGACTATTCCAAACTTCAGGACGCAACCTTCGGCTCCACGACCGTTTACAATTCGCTCCAGAATTACCCGATGATGGCTTCATACACCATCCTCATCGATCCGAACGCCGAAGCGAACAAAAACATCGACTGGAATGCTGTCGCCGATATCGAAATTCTCTTCAATTACACCACGGGTTCGATCAATCCCGATTCAAAGTGTAATTACAAGTAATTTCTGTTTTGGGTAGCACGGGCTATTGCCGTTGGCAATACGCCCGTGCGCACGACTATGCGGCCTTACGGCTCGCATACGTCGTGCTTTTTTGTATTTTGGCGTCGCCCAAAACACAATGCCTTTGTGTATATTCAACGTCTAAAATCGACAAATTATCATTCACGGTTATTTATGAAAACCAAATCGATCCTGATCCTATCCAGCTTAGTCCTTGCACTGACTGGCTGCTCTTACGACAGCAACTCGGACACCCCCTGTGCCAGCGATCAACACGAAGACCCCGAAACGGGCAAGTGCGTCGCAAACACAACGTCTGGAAAGTCATGCCTCAATGACAGCGAATGCGAACGCGACGAGATCTGCCAAAACCGTCTGTGCATCGTGCCAGCCTGCGTCAGTTCAGACCAATGCGGGGCACACAAAAAGTGTGACAACTACCAGTGCGTCGCCGATGGCACGTGCGATAATGACACGCATTGCAAACAAAACTTGGTCTGCAAAGACCACACGTGTGTTGTCAAATCACCAGACTGCCTCAACGACGACGAATGCGATGGCGAACTGGTCTGTCAAAGTGGCAAATGCGTCGAAAACTCACTCAAAGCCTGTCAAACACGCGATGACTGTGCTGAAGACGAAGTTTGCAACGAAGTCGGGCACTGTGTTCCCAAGCCCGTCGAATGCCACAACGACGGCGAATGCCACGATGGCAAGATCTGCAACGACAAGGGCCTGTGCATCGCCAAAACCTGTGAAACGCGCGAAGACTGCGACGCAAACCAGGCTTGCCTTAAAAACAAATGCGCCAATCTGCCCATCGCGTGTCAGTTTGACATCGATTGCCCAACCGACTGGCTCTGTAACGATAATCAGTGCAAAGACCCGGCGATCGAATGTGACGTCGACAATGACTGTAAAGGCTTTGAGATCTGCACAGACGCGCACAAATGCACCCTGGAATGCGAAAACGATAACGAATGCGATGGCAACAAAGTCTGTAAGTACTTCCGATGCAAATACGAATGCACGGCCGACACAGACTGTGACGACATCAAAGTGTGCCGAGACAATCAATGCGCCTGGGAATGCGAACGAGACGAGACGTGCGGCGACTACATGATCTGCGAAGACCACCAGTGCAAGCCCGAATGCAGCGTCAGCACCGATTGCGAAGGCGATCTGGTCTGCGCCGATGGCCGTTGCGCCCAGTGCGGCGACTCAAAAGACTGCCCGGATGACCAGGTCTGCCAGAATTACGTGTGTGAGAGCCCACGCGCAGTGGCCTATCCGTGTGTCATCGATGCCACGGCTGAAAACGGCTACCGACGTTACTATGAAGAGACCGACTACGCGTTGCCGCTCAACGAAGACGGCTCGGTCAACCTCTGCAAACTGGGCTATCGCGCCTCACTCGACGACATCGAAAGCGGCAAGGCCAAAGACGAATGCGTGCCGCTCTACGAACCGCGTGCCTTCGACTTCTATGACGACGGCGTCGATTCAAACTGCGACGGCAATGACTACGATCTAAACGATGTCGTCTTCGTCTACCCGGCCGGTCAGGGCTCGTACGAAGGGCACGACACCTATGACGGCCGATACCATGCTGATTCCAACGCGATTCAACCCACTGACTCGCTACAGTCTGCGCTCGAGCATGCGTGGCACGACATCGTGATTGGCGACAAAACCTACAAAATTGCGTCCGACATCTTCGTCGCGACCAATTCTTATGGCCCCTACACGCTAAAAGCGCCCGTCCAGGTGCCCGCGGACGACGAAAACGACTTTGTGACGCTGACCGACGTGCCCAAGCTCAAAGTTGGCGGTCTGTCGCCCGCCTCAGCCTGGGCGCTGCACTCGACGCTCGTGACGCGCAAAAAGGCCAATAACACGTTTTTGGGCAATGAGTTTGCGTATTTTCGTGAAAACACGTTCGAAAAGGCTGCCTACCGCGTCTATGGCGGATTTAGTCGTAAAGCCGGCGCCGACGAGCACTACCTGAACTGGTCGCGCGAGACCGGCGTCAAATCCGTGTTTGAGCGCAAAGTCAAGGCACCGTCGGAATCCTATTTGAGTCTGATCGAACCCGCTTCGACTGAATCGCCGATATCACTCAGCCTGAATAACCTTGAGTTTTCGCTGACGAGCCAAGCCACGACCGACGGTCACGACCTGACGCTTATTGGCATCAACTGTGGTATGGCTGGCTGCAAAACGCTGTCTTTGACCGACACGAAGATCACGATCACCGCGCCCGATGGCATGGACATCACCCAGGCAGCCACATGCACCCCACAGGTCGGCGTCACCGGTCGAGACGGCCAATATCGACTCGATAGCGACAGCACCTACCTTGAGACAGCCTGGACGGCCCCGACGCCCCAGACCTGTTCGGGCGTCTTAGCCGGACAGGGCGGTCAAGCAGGACACGCCCAAAGCCAAATTAATAAATTCAACGACGTCAGTTATACCCCAAACACAGACGCCCAAGGCAAAGCTGGCAACGACGGAGCCAACATCACCGACGCGACCAAACTCGTCCTGGCATACGGCGGCCAAGGCGGTGCCGGCCTTACCAACGCCGACTACGAAACTTCTGAAGGCTGTAACAGTGACCAAGACATCGACCCGAAACAAGGGCAAGGCGCGGATGGTCACCCTGGTGACCAGGGCGCCAATGGCGTCCAAAAAGCCCTCGTTTTGACCCCCAAACGTAATCAAAACGAACTTTATTTCGTCTCCAATCGCGACACAGCGACCTCGGCATACGGTTCTGTGGGCGCACCGGGTGGCGGCGGCGGCGGCGGCGCGGTCTATCACATCTATACCTCGTCGACCCAAAAGAACGCCTGGATCGCAGCCGGCACGGGTGGTAGCGGCGGATGCGGCGGCCTGGGCGGCATGCCTGGCGGCACCGGTGCGTCGGCTGTCGGCATGCTCATCACGGGGCCAAAAGACCAAAACGGGCTCATCAGCATCGACAACATTCAGATCAACGTCAAAGCCGGTAACGGCGGAAAAGGTCAGGATGGCTGCGATGGTGTGACTGGCGGAAAAGGTGGAAAAGGCATCGGCTATGCCGACGAAGCAAGTACGTTCTCCTTGACACCGAATTTGGACTATCAGTGCCTCAAAGCGACCGCGGGTGGTCAGGGTGGCCACGGCGGCGGCGGCGGTGCCGGCGCCGGCGGAATCGCTGGAAACGCCTACGCCTTCCTCTTTGACTGCGTCGCCGATACCTACCACGTTACCGATCAGTGTGACCAAGTCACAGAGGATACACCCTGTTTTTCGAGCCAGGCCATCGCGACGCTTAAATCGTGTGGCATCACGTTCAATAACAACTTCTACCTCTATAACACCTCAAATTTTGGTACAATCACGGCCGGCAAAAACGCCGACGACACGAAAGCCAACTCGGCTGCCGGTCAAGGCAACAAGGCTGCGACCACCAAAACAAAGGATGGCGAGTCAGCCCTATTCAAATCCATCATCACACAAAACAATGATTAAGATCCTTTACCCTTGTGCCAGGCCCTGCCAGGCGAAGGGGTAGCGGCGTATTGGCGAATGCCAATAGCCGCGTAGGGGGAGACTTCCCCCTCAAATTTACATTCACTTATTCCCAATTGGATTTATGCGAAAAAATTCAGCTTTTAATCTTATTACCTTTGCCATTGCTTCCCTTGCGCTCGCCGGATGCGGCGACGACGCCACCGAAAGTACGCCCCAGGAATGCACGGGCGAGGATTGCGGCGACCAGCCTGCGGTCTGCGACCCCGCGTGCGCGGAGGGCGACGTATGCAAAGAAGGCCACTGCTATACCTGCACGCCGAGCGGCAAGTGCTATTTGAGCGACGTCGCCGTCGAAAAG
>JAZUKH010000188.1:0-2373 GCA_045643185.1 Myxococcota bacterium
GTTTTCGCGTCGTAGCATGCTACGACGCTACATGGAATGACGGCCTATTCGCGTTCCGCGAATACGGCCTCTTGCGCCCGGCTATTTCCGATCGGAAATACGCCGGGCGGGGCTTCGCGCATTTTCACGATTCTCAACAAAATGATGCTATAATAACGCGGGTTAAATGATGTGTACTTACCAGGTTGAACCTGTTGAAGCCCACCGACCAATTGCCCTTGGCCACAAGAAGCCCTGTCTTGTCGGCGTCAATTTCTCACACCACACACAATATTGAGGACTATATCTTTGAATACCACAAAATATAGAAGTAAAACTTCGCGCTTTCCTTTTTGGACATTCTATTCTTTAACCTTCGCCCTTTTCATCGTCGCATGCCATGACGAAAAGAGCGATACGTCATCCGATCCATGCTCGATCAGTTTTTGCGATGGCAACATTCTGAGAACGTGTCAGCCCGACGGCACATACCGCGAAACGGATTGCGGTGAACGGGGCTGCAACCTCGAAACGCTGCAATGCAACCAGGCTGAAACGCGCTGCACCGCCAATGTGTGCCATGGCAACAAGCTGGTCGTCTGCGACAAGGAGACAGGAAAAACAAGAGAAACAGACTGCGGCGAGGCTGGTTGCAACACACAGACCTTGCAATGCAACCAGGCCGAAACGCGCTGCACCGCCAATGTGTGCCATGGCAACAAGCTGGTCGTCTGCGACAAGGCGACAGGAAAAACAAGCGAAACAGACTGCGGCACACTGGGTTGTGATCCTCAAAAAGCGGAATGCTTCACCAAGCCGGAATTTGTTCAGGTCCCCGCATCCCAAAATAATACCGAAGGCGCATCTTGTACGAAAGATTTCGTTCAACACTGCGCGGATAACGATGTTATGATCACATGCGGTTATGCCTATGATGAGACGAATAAGACACTTGCTGATAACCTGTCCGTCATTCATACAAAATGCTCAGATCAAAATACGAAATCGATCAGTTATAAATGCGGCATCTATCAGAAAAATGGCATCAATGAGACCGCATGTATTGCAGACAACGACTCAGATCAATGTTCTACGCGCGGAGAATACACGCGTTTCTGTCAGGCCGAATATGTAGATTATTTCGAGGAATTTATTGAGCAGCAATACGTCGTTCTATGCGAATTATTCGATGATGGAAAACTTCATAATTTTACCGAAGAAATTAAATATTGCTCAGACATTTGTACCGAAACCGAAGATGGTTGTCCCGTCGAAACTTGTTCGATTCCGTCAGGAAAACAATACAATGATAAGTGCGACGGTAATGTCGTTAAACTCTGTGATAAACAACAAGATGGTACATATCGATACTTTGCGTCGAACTGTCAGGCAGATGAAGATAGCTATTGCTATCAAGATGTAGAAAGCGCCTGGTGCGACTGGAATTAATTTCATGTTTTTATCGGTTAATGACGAAATATATAAGAAATAAATCTATGAAATTACAAAACAAACTTATATTATTGACTTCGTTGTTCTCGACTTTTGGTTTGATTGGGTGTGATCATGACAACGATTCAGAGCGTTGTGCACTTACCGACGCCATGTGTCAATCTGCGGACAAAACACTGGATACCGAGAATACGGTAAAGACCCAATTGCATGGCGAGTACTCGACAAAAACGACTCAGGTCAATACCTTATCATTAGCGAAAAGACGCTTGATGTGCAGAGATACGACGGTGATGGTTTTGCATTCTGGGCAAGGAGCCGGATTCGTTCGTGGCTGAATGGCTATAGCAAAAGTTACAACAATGATGAAATGTCCTTCTCCAAGGACAACTTCATCAATGCCGCATTTACATCAGAAGGAAAAGCCAAAATTGAGTCATCCAATGTCCCAGCCCACGCCAATCCGATCATTAACACAACGCCTGACTATGAAACGACGGATAAAATCTTCCTGCTCAGCATCATTGAAGCCCAACAACACTTTTCGAACGACACAGACCGCCTAGTCGATGCTACGCGCTATGCTGTCAAAAAAGGTGCGACTATCTATGATTCAGTTACAGGAAATTTGAACCTTAGATGTACAGGTATCTGTTATTCCGAATGGTGGCTTCGGTCGCCGGGCAGCGGCACTGGTTTCGCCGCGTTTGTCAAACCTGACGGTTCCGTCAGCTACAGTGGCACCCGAAAAGACGGCGTTTATACCTCAGTTCGTCCCGCTTTATGGCTGAATCTTGGTAATTAGTCGTTTGCCTGTGGAGACGCGCCGCGACATGTCTCCACAGGAAATAGCCCGCCGCTGCAAGCGAGCCGTGTCGCCGATAGAGCCGTGTCGCCGATAGAGCCGTGTCGCCGATAGAGCCGTGTCGCCGATAGAGCCGT
>JAZUKH010000189.1:0-4992 GCA_045643185.1 Myxococcota bacterium
AAAATTTTGCGTCTCTACGGGGCCGGCGTGAGCCGGTTGGGGGGATAAGTCCCGCCGTTAGGTGGGGCGCACAAAATTATTCCGAGGCGTATGAAATA
The DNA here is from genome assembly GCA_045643185.1 of Myxococcota bacterium. Taxonomy (GTDB): domain Bacteria; phylum Myxococcota_A; class Bradymonadia; order UBA4248; family UBA4248; genus RGIG464. The sequence continues at coordinate 99 of JAZUKH010000189.1, forward strand.
GCCTCGGAGCGGCGGCGTATTTCCCTGTGGAGACGCGCAGACCGCACGTCTCCACAGGGAAATAGCCCGCCGCGCGTCCGCCGTATTCGCAACGCGAATAGGCGGCGCCCAAATATTTACCTTTCCTCAATCTGCCAGTCGCCGATTGTTCTCAATTCAAAATCGAATTGAACGCCGATTTGATATAATTTCTTATTACCGGCTTCGAACGGAATTAAATAGCCTTTATCATCGATTTGTTGAATGGCTTTGTCGGGCGAATCCTTTTTCTTAAATTCAAAGCAAAAAACGGCGTCTTTTGTTTCTATTAATAGATCAGAGCGCCCCACAGCATTGGCGTATTCTGCACGAACCGTATAAGGCGTCACAAATCGACATAATAATAACAGCAACGTCCTGTAATAATGCTCGTTATAATCTTCTTTTTTACGCAAGGCATTATAAGGAATGCCCGATAAAAACGATCGCGCCAAAGTCAAGGCTCTATCAATATTATGTTCTTTCAAGCTACGACTAAAATCGCGCGAGAAATCAATATTCTCCGAATTACTATCATGGCCGTAATAAGGCATCAGACAACGAGAAAAGCCGATACGAACTTCTTCATTTGGATATTTTAATAAATAATCTCCAGTTTCTGGATCATAATCTTTAATCGTCAGATAACCGGATTGATAGAGAAACGGAATAATATCTGAAGATTTTTCAGCCGGCCTGTCGAAGATCTCACGACTCGTCCAGAATCCCTGATCGAATTTTTCCACATCGATATTTGGATGCAGACTGATTTGCTGTGCAAGAAACATCGGCGTTCCCGATGAAAACCAATAATTGCCCAATTTATGCTCATCCAAACTATTCAAAAGACTGAATGGATTAAATATATCCGGAGAGGTTTCAGAAAAATGATATCCGTCATACTTTTTCTTCAATCTAGCAACTGTTTCATCAAATGACCAGCCATTGGCTTCAGCCATGGCTTCTATTTCCGGCCCGAAGTTTGTCAACATCTCATCCTTGCTGATGCCGCAAATCGTGTCATATCTCGAATCCATGCTCAGGTGCTTCAAATTATTAAACTCGCTAAAAATACTGACCTGACTGAATTTCGTAATGCCCATCAAAAAGACGAATTCCAGCAAACCGTCATTTTGTTTAATCGGACTGTAAAAATCGCGCATCATATTGCGTGTTTTCTGGAACAAATCGTCTTGGCCCATCAAATCGAGCAGCGGCGCATCATATTCGTCGATCAGGATGACCACTTTCTGACCGGTTTTCTTCACAGCCTCCACAATCAGGTCGGCAAGTCGAGTGCTCAGCAATTTACCTTTCGGTTCAATGGCGTACTTCGACTCGTATAAGGCAAGCTGTCTGTTTGCCTGTTCCCAAAAAGCGTCAGGACCAGACGAATACTTAGCGCCAGACAAATCAAAATGAAGCACGGGATGTTCGATCCAGTCATGTTCGAGCTGCTCAACCGCGAGGCCCTTAAACAGGTCTTTTCGACCTTCAAAATAAGCCTTGAGCCGTCGACACGAGCAACGATTTTCCGAAACGGCGCGGACGGGCGAGGAAGCAGACCGTCAGCTCGTGAACGAGCTTGTATATTAATGCCGTTTTGTCGACATAAATGGCATTTCTGCGCCTAAGTTTTTCAAAGTCCTGAATTCCAAGTGGAAAAATGCGCTGTTCCATAATTAACTCCTATACCATCGCTTCTGCTAACGAATACGCAGAAACATCATGATATTCTACGCGATTTTTATATGGAATTTAACCCTTAATATTTTTTGGTGGGGCGCGCCTATCGCCAATGGCGATACGGCGCGCAATTTCGCGACGTTGCATGCAACGGCGTTACCCAAATTTATTTTGCAAAACGACGTTAATTTGTCTTGACGACGTGGATTTATTTTTTATGAAAAAATACCTTTTACGCGGTGTAAAAGTCTAACAAATTGGAGCCTTCAAATGGGTGGATTTTCGAATAACAGGGCCTTTAACCAGTAGAACGCGGAACGTTCCCTTGTAGAGACGCGCGGACCATTTCCTGTAGAGACGCGCGGAACGTTCCCTTGTAGAGACGCGCAAACCGCGCGTCTCTACAGGAAATGGACATCTCTACATAGGGCATGCAATAGGCGTCATATATTTCCGATAATAAATGGCGTCGATTACCTCGGATGGCATTTTTATTTAACCGAAACGGGCAAAGTCATACGCAAGCTTCGACGAACCAATAAAGTAAAATATAAACATAGGCTGAGAGGACTGCGAAAGGCGTATGCGCAACACAAAGTCGATCTAAAAGACATACAGCCTGTTATTATGAGTTATATTGCGCATTTGGCGCATGGTCATACGCATAAATTACAGGCAAAAGTGTTGCGAACATTTATATTGAAATATCAGTCATAGCATTCCCAACCCGCTACGCTATGATTAAGACTAATCAACCGTGAGGAAGAGTTCGCATCCACCGTGCCCGTCTTGCCTTCGGCATTGACGGACACGGTTATTCACGTCGGCGCCTTGCCAGGCGCGTGAGCATGCAAAAGTTCGTACGCCCAAACATCATGTTTGCATCGCGCTCCGAACGCTACGCGTTCATGCGCTCATACGCTTTTGTTACCAACGGCTGAGATGTGATTTACAAATGATAAAAATAAACTATGGCACAATTTTCTTGCCACAGGGCGTTTTCACAAATTACTATAACACCTTAGCGCTTCGAACCAACGATTCCTCGAAGTTTCGTGTGACAGCCAAGCTATGACGTGTTAGTAAGGTTATACCGTTCAACGTACCGGGGTGTTTACATAAACAGATGAGTTCATCAAAGATGAGACAAAGGAGTTTCACATGACGAGATCGTTAAAAAGTTTAGTATTCTCGATTGCCATCATTTGCAGCATGTTGACGCTGACAGAAGCCTATGGTCAAGAATTTTCATGGCCAGTGCCAGACTGTGATCACGTCGGCACCGGATTTAATAAATCGCGCGGCACAACAGGCTATATCCATTCTGGACTTGATATATCGTGCAAAAGAAACGATCCGATCGTCGCGATCGCCGACGGCACCATCGCAGGTGTCGTGCGCTTGGATAGCAACAGTTATTGCGAATATAACCAAGCTGCAGGCACTTGTTTGGAAACCAACCCAACGTATCCGGACAAGAAATGCCCATCCAATGGTCACGGTGGCAACTACATTTCGATCGATCACGGCAATGGTCTCATATCGTTTTACATGCACATGAAAAGTTTTGCAGAAGGCCTTAAATATGGCACGCCCGTCAAGTGCGGTCAGCAAATCGGAATCATGGGCTCGACAGGTTGTTCTACGGAAACGCACCTTCATTTTGCGGTAACCTATCGTGGTGAATATGTCGATCCAAACGACTACGTGCAATATGGCGCGGAAGCCTGTGTATGCATACCATCCGAGGAGATCTGTGATGGCAAAGACAACGATTGTGATGGCGAAGTTGATGAAGACAATATCTGCGCTCTGAAAGACGAGATCATCTTTAAATCGATGATGTTCGACAAGCAAAGCACGGACATCAACGGCGACGGTAAAGCCGATATCTGTGCCCGTGGATACGGCGGTCTGTATTGCGCCTTGAACGTTGCCGCAGGGAATAAAGGCATAAGCAACGTTTTGTCAGATCTTAGTGACGATAATGGTTACACGAGCATGGATCGCTACGCAACGATGACATTTGCGGACATCAACGGCGACGGCAAAGCCGACGTCTGTGCGCGAGATAAAAGCAATATCAAATGCTGGGTCTCAGAAGGCACCAAGTTTTCTAAGGCGATCACCGGCCCTTCGATGGCAACTGCGGATAAATACAACGCCGTGGAATACTACTCGACGATCCGTTTTGCCGACGTGACAGGGGATGGCAAAGACGACGTGTGCGCTCGTTTTATCGATGGTTACAAGTGTTTCCCATCAACGGGTGACGGATTTGGGGATGCCATTGCACTCAATGCCATGAGCGACGCCGAGGGGTGGAATTTACCTCAGTATTATTCGACGATCCGTTCAGGGGATGTCAACGGCGATGGTAAAGAGGACATTTGCGGTAGAGACAGCACAGGTGTGCGCTGCTGGCTCTCAGATGGAACGGCATTTACGGAGATAGAGACGCTGACCTGGTCCGATGCGAGCGGGTGGAACGCCCCCAAATATTATTTGACCATTCGTTTGGCCGATATCAACGGTGATGGAAGAGCAGACCTTTGTGCTCGCGACAAGGATGGCATCGTTTGTCACTTATCCCAAGCTACGTCCTTCGGTCCTGCCATCCGAGGCCCTGAGTGGAGTGATGCCAATGGCTGGAATGATTACAGCTATTTTTCAACGATCCAACTCGACGACATCAATCATGATGGCAAAAACGACATTTGTGGTCGCTCAAAAGATGGCTTTATCTGTCAGCTCTCTAACGGCAACGGATTTGAAAAGGAATCCAAAGCCGACTTTTTCTCAGATGCCAATGGCTGGAACAAAGCCCTTTGGTACAGAACGATCCGTCTTGGCGATATCGATGGCGACAATCATAAAGATGTCTGCGGTCGAAACAAAGACGGTGTTTCGTGTTTTAAGTTTACAGGTGAAGTTTTTGAGTCAGCTGTCCTGGCGGGTCCTGGGATCAATGATTCCAACGGTTGGAATCTCGAACAATATGCCATGACTGTTCGCTTTGGAGGACCCAAACCAGCCTGTGTTCCATCCCCGGAAACTTGCGACCAAGTGGACAACGACTGCGACGGTGCCATCGACGAAGACAATGTCTGCTGTGTTCCCTCGGAGGAAGTATGTGACCAAGTGGACAACGACTGCGACGGTGCCATCGACGAAGACAATGTCTGCTGTG
>JAZUKH010000190.1:0-4740 GCA_045643185.1 Myxococcota bacterium
TGCCATTGATCTCAATGGGATGTTCGAGTGGTTTTATGGCGTCAAATTGCTTCATCGGCTGCATTTTGGGCGGCCAGGCTTCGTGCATTTCCATGGCGAGTCCCTCGGCATAAAGGCCCAGTTTAACGTCGATGCTGGGTGAATCGCCCGCCACGACAAGTTTTCGAACGAGTTTGGAACCAGCTGGCACAGGGTCGATATTTTCGATCAACGCGTTCGCAGTGCGTTTTAACGAGCCTTTTGAGCCGTCTTCGCGCCAGAGCACGGCGCCTTCGACGAGTTTTGTGCCTTCCCCCAGGTCAACGCGAAGCGTCGTGGTTTCACGGAGTTCATCCAAATAGTCGAGTCTGATCGTCAAAACGGAGCCTTCAACCGAGTCTTCTGCGCTGATACCGATTTGAAAAGGCATCATGACCGGCGCCCCAGCCACGTCTTCCTCGACCGATTCGATCTCCTCAGTATCCACGGTGGGTGCCTGAACTTCTTTTTCGGGCGCCGACGAGCAGCTCACCAAAACCAAACTAGTCGCCAACCCCAATAAATACGCTGTTTTCATGTTGATTCTTCCCACTGAATTTTTCCGCCGGTCGCATCGATCAACCGGGTTCTGACATCTTGAACCTCATCGGCACGCATGACCAACGAAAAAAAGACGCCGTTTGCACGATATTCTTCAGCACTTTTTAGCAGTTTTTTCTGAGTCATGATGCCATAAACCGCATAAGTATCCGAAAAACCGACCGAAAAACTTAACGAAGTCATGGCGACGATGGTTTCTTTATGCGCCTCGCGCAAACATTGTGCGACGGTATTGCCATAAGCACGGACGAGTCCACCGACCCCAAGCTTGATGCCGCCAAACCAGCGCACGACGTGGACGAGCACGCCATCGTAATTTTGTCCATCGATGGCAGCCAACATGGGCCGCCCGGCAGACCCACCAGGTTCGCCATCGTCATTAAACCGATACGACTCGCCCAGGCGCCAAGCCCAACAATTATGCGTGGCATCGGCCACGCGAAGGCGTTCGATCTCTGCACCGGCCTGTTCGACCGTACTGATCGGCACACACGTCGCGATAAAACGCGACTTTTTGATTTCTACGCTCAAAGAGGCGGGTTCCAGAAGTCTGTACATACGGCGCCCGGGGTGTAAAAACAAAAAAAGGCAAGATTCAAGCGACGTACCCGCATCAGATCGTACCGTTGCTACCTTCCGGTCCTGGCGGATTAGTTCCTAAGCGTCACATCGCCTGAATCTTGCCTTCTTTTAAGAGAGGAGGGAATGGGATTCGAACCCATGATGGTGATTAGCCATACACGATTTCCAATCGTGCGCCATAGACCACTCGGCCATCCCTCCAAAAAAGTGGAGTCTCTGACGAGAGGAGGAAAAGGGATTCGAACCCTTGTTACGGTAAACCGTAAACGTGATTTCGAGTCACGCGCCTTCGACCACTCGGCCATTCCTCCAAAAGGAGATATTATGATCTCAGATTTTCAAAGAACTTTCTGAGAAGCGCGGAGCACTCATCAGCTCGACACCCTTCATCAATTTTTATCCGATGATTGAGCCTTGGATCTTCTGCGATCGCATAAAGCGATCTAACAGCGCCCATTTTCGGATCACGGGCTCCAAACACAACGCGATCAACTCGCGACTGGATCAAAGCACCCGTACACATAATACATGGCTCAAGCGTCACATACAATGTGCTTCGCATCACTCGCCAATTTTCAAGCGTTTGCGATGCAAGATTGAGCGCCGAAATTTCCGCATGACCCAAAACGTTGTTTTGCAACATGCGATCATTCTGGCCCCAACCAATGAGTTTTCCTTCAACAACCAAAACGGCGCCAACAGGAACCTCACCTTTCGAAGCGGCATTCTCAGCAAGTTTCAGCGCAAGTCCCATATAGTACTTATCTAAACTTGCCAATTTAGCCTCTCCAAATACACCCTAGTGGGTTCGAACCACCAACCTACGGCTTCGTAGGCCGTTGCTCTATCCAGTTGAGCTAAGGGTGCAAAAGCAAGCATACACCCTAGTGGGTTCGAACCACCAACCTACGGCTTCGTAGGCCGTTGCTCTATCCAGTTGAGCTAAGGGTGCATAGCAGGGAAGTACACCCTAGTGGGTTCGAACCACCAACCTACGGCTTCGTAGGCCGTTGCTCTATCCAGTTGAGCTAAGGGTGCACAACGAAGAGAGAGGGATTCGAACCCTCGATACGCGATTATACGTATATTCGCTTAGCAGGCGAACGCCTTCAGCCACTCGGCCATCTCTTCAAATCGTTCTATTCTTTTTTCAAAGATCCACAAACTCGCTTCTTTTATGAAGTCCGTTCGTTTGAACGGCGCCGCTTATACGCGCCTCAAAGCATCCTGTCAAAGTTTTTTTTCGTTTTTTTTGATTTTATTTTTCCAACTCGATGCGAACGAACTTGTCAGTATCGCCAATTCGTTGCAACACATAGGTTTTCGACGCTGTAATGCCACCGCGTGCAAAACGCATTTCTTCGTTCAAACTTTCGCCTGGTTGAACATGTGCGCCTTCGACGAGGCAAACGTTCGTTCCCAAATCGACATTTTGAGGCACCATGACATCGCCATAAACGAGATGACCAACTGCGTCTTTTTCCTCAAGACGCACACTTTTGCGTTCAAACAGGTCAAGCGTCAACCCCACGTGGCTGCTCGAATTCAGTGCCGTCAAGCAACGGCGCTGCGCGTCAAGATAGGTTGCAGGTGTGCCCACATCGGCAAAAAACACATCAGTTTTTGGCTGGTATGCGTGAATGCGCTCACCGCGTTCAAGCATGTCGCGATAGATCTGCGTCACCAAACACACGTTTTGAGTCGCGTCGATCGCATCCAACACGCTGCGTTCAACGATGTGAATGCCCGCAAAACAACGCGGTTCAAAATCATACACGATTTCACCTTCAGCCTGTGTGAAAGCCACGACGTCGCGGTCGTCCTCATGACGAACTTCTGTGCCGCGCTTGTGCCAGTCACGGATCTGAATGACTTCGTCGTTGGCCACACCGATCATCCCCAGCGATTTTCGCACGTTTTCGTGGATCTCGACCGGTCGTTTGAGGATCACGAGCGTGACTTTTGCCCCCGATCTCTGATGACTGGCCAGGGCATCCGCAAGGTCAGCTGCGCACAACACGTCACCATGATACAGAATGAATCGGTCGCAATCCGGCATCAGACGCGCCACACGAGCTGCACCGCCGCCCGTGCCCAAAATCGCATCACCTTCACGCGAGATCACGAGATCGCGCGTGCCATTCGACCACTTGCCGTCATCCATCGCGTGGATCATTTCATCGGGCAAGTGATGGACATTCATGCCCATCGCGTCCACGCCGGCCGCTTCAAGTGCGCGCCGCGCATACTTCGCCATGGGCTCGCCCAAAAACGGGATCGCCGGTTTCGGCACGAATTCGCTCAACGGCGCCAAACGCGTTCCGAAACCGGCACACAGTAAAATGCCGCCGGTTTTCATAAACTACGTTCCTTCGGGCACGACGTTGAGCGCATCCCCAATTTCGGGCTCGCTGTCCGGCGCGGCCGTCTCCGGCACCGGTTCGGCCGAATCAGCCGAAGGCGCCGCCAAGTCAGCCTCACTTGGTCGCGCGCCGTTTTCATCAAGCGCAGCCTTCTGATCAGGGACCACGTCCGGCACTTCTGCGGCGACGAGCGCCGCAACAGGCGAGTTTTCGGACTCAACCGGTTTCGCGACAACCGGCGCCGCAACAGGCGAGTTGACCACAGGCGCCGCGACGGGCGCCGCAGCAGCCGGTGCCGCAGCAGCCGGCGCCGCGACAGGCGCCTCAGCAGTCGGTGCCGCGACAGGCGCACCAAGACGTGCCAATTCGTCGTAAAGTTCTTTTTCGCGCGTCACCAGGTCATCTGCCCCTGATAACTTTGCCAGATCCTGGTGCAACGCATCCAAATGTTCATGCGCGGCATCCAGTGAATTAACCTTCAAATACGCTTCGACCATGGCCATCTGGCTCTCGACGAGGCATCGCGTCGGTTCCCCCGAACGAAGTTTTCTGAGTGCAGACTCAAAATCCTGACGCGCGCGGCGGTCTTTGCCACGTCCAAGTTCCAAAACGCCCAACAAAACTTCGGCATGCGCCAGATTGTGGTCATTGCCTGCAGCTTTGAACGCGTCCATCGCCTTTTCGGCCGCTTTCCGCGCATGTTTTTCATCATCACGAATCAGTTCGGCCCGGAGCATCTCAACAGCCCCTCGCCAATCATCCGATATTTTGGCGCGATCCAACGCGTCTTCAGCACGCGCACTGTCGCTGCGTGCAGCATCCAAATTATTTTGAGCTCTGTGGATCGTCGCGCTCAACCAGGGCGCTATCACCAACCAGGCTGACGCCTTTTTGTCGTTTAACCCCCCGACAAAATCGCGATCTTCCAACTTGGTAGCAAGCTGAGTCGCAAGCGTTTCAGCCAATGTGAGGTCGTTTTGGGCGAGTGCAATTTGGGCGCGAGCGGAGAGCGCGGCGGCAACGACTTCGGGCGAGGAGCTCGAAACGTCGGCGTCAAGCTGGGCGATGGCTGCAGACACGTTACCCGCGTCAAGAAGTGCCTGAACCGGTTCGGCATAAGCCGGAAAAGTTACAAGCATAAAGCCAATCATCGCTGCAAAAATGTGTTTTCTCATGGGTTCGACCTTATAGAATGCTAGGGACAAGTCGGAGGCCA
>JAZUKH010000191.1:0-12597 GCA_045643185.1 Myxococcota bacterium
TCCATACCAAAAACTCAAGAAAGAGTATTTGCCCAAAATATTCCCTTTTTCTGAGACAGAACGCACCGACAAAAAAGAACTCTATACTACCCTTCTCTCTGTCGGTCGCAAAACGATCGCAACCATCGTTGATATTTCTTACGAACCAGCAAATATGTCAGACGTTGAAGCCTACTACCTGACGCGCGCGGAACTTCAATACACGTCGAAGGGGGGCCCCTACACAAAACACGTCAACGACCAGTTTGCGGGGTACTACCACAGCATGGCGCGTTTTAAGATCCTATACAAATTCAATCCCCCCGACGATGCGAGCGAAAACGACTTGTTGCATGCCGTCTTTGTTAATAACGACCCGCATGAAAAACTCGCCGTGGGCGACCCGTTGCCGATCCTTTACCACATCGATCCCAACAACCATGCGCACGTAGCCAGCATGCCCTACCCGTACCCAATTCAAGAAATGGATAGTTATGACGACATCATTGCCACTTCAATACAGGAGTAAATAAAAATGACAGACCTGACCACCCCCCAAATGCTCGCCCAAAACTACGAGTTCAAAAAATTACTTGGTGAAGGTGCCAACGGAAAAACCTGGCTTGCTTATGACCGCTTACGCAACGTCCACGTGGCCATCAAGGAACTCAAATTCAACACGACGGAAGAATTCAAATCGCTCGAACTGTTCAAACGCGAAGCTGAAGTGCTTAAAAGTATCGAAGTTCGCGGCGTCCCGAAGTTTTATGAAAGTATCATCTCGAATTCCGTTGATTCCCCCTGCTACATCGTGCAGGAGTTTGTTGATTATCCGTCGATCCAAGAAATTCTGGACGATCACTATAAGTTTTCGGAACAAGAAACTTTGGATCTATTGGTCGAAGTAACCAAGATCCTGTTTGCGCTCCAAACGCGTTACTCACCGCCGATCATTCACCGCGATATTAAACCGTCGAACATCCTGTGCATGAAAGATGACGTTGGCATTCACGTCTATCTGATCGACTTTGGTGCCGTAGCCAATCCGCAGAAAAAGTCTGGTGGTTCGACGATCGCCGGCACGTTCGGCTACATGGCCCCCGAACAGATGCAAGGTGAAGTGAGCATTCAGTCCGACTTTTACGCGCTTGGCGCGACAGCCTTGCACATGCTGACCGGCGTTTCGCCTTACAATATCGAATCTGAAGTGTTCAAACTTAATTTTCGACCAGTTATTTCGCAGGAAGCGCCGCGTACGTCCAACGAGATGCGTCAGTTGCTCAGCCTGTTGTTAAGCCCCGAAAGAGAAAATCGCCCGAAAGACGCTCAGACCTTACTCAAGTACCTCGAAAACGTCAAACGTCATCGCGCCCCGAACTACGAAGCAACGTTTCAGCCAGCAACTGAATCTGCGGACAAGATCAACTGGTTGGCCAAACGTTATATGGCCTCAGCCGAGTCGGAAACGACACCGACCGAGCAATGGAAAATGGCGGATGGTCTGATCCGTCGCATGGCCACGCTGACCGACCCCGACACGGGTATGCTTCACAATATGTTCGAGTACACGTTCACAGCCTTTAATCGCACCTGGTGTGGCTTCGGCATCACCCAGGACGCGGCCAACAAGCAATACAATTTCCCGATCAAATGTAAGATTCGTTACAATCCCATGAATCCTCGTATCAACAAAATCATGTAGACGCTGCGCGTATCGAGCGGATGCGAGATAGCGAAGCGAAAAACAAGCCGGCGTATCGAGCGAAAGCGAGATAGCCGGCGACGCTACGCGTATCGAGCGGATGCGAGATAGCGAAGCGCCCTCCCACAAAAGTCCCTCACGGGCGGCTAGCGACTAAATGATTTTGTCAAATGACCAACTCGCTACGCCTAATCGAGGCTTCCTGAAAAATTGTGTTCCATTTTGAACTTCGGAACGAATTTGGGATCGATCTGTTTGACGAGTTGAGCAACATCCTGGGCGATTTTCTGTTTGTCGAAGTCATCTCCCGCGGGCAAAACGAGGTCGAACAAGACGTTGGTGTGAGAATCTCCGGGCACGAGCCGCAAATCGTGAAAATGCAATCCGGAATTATATTTGTCGAGTGCCTGACTTAACGCCAGTTTGACGGTGGCCACGCGTTCATCGGCCGTCACGATGGGATCGTAATGAATGGAAATGAGCAAACCATCATTTTCCAGGAAATCATTTTCGATCGTATCGATGATGTCATGACTTTCCATCGGATCGAGTTCTGCGGGCATTTCGATGTGCAGGCTCGCAAACTGGTGTCCTGGGCCATAATCGTGCACCATGAGATCGTGCATGCCGAGCACATTTTTGTACCCCAAGACCTTGTTTTCGATACGCGACACGAGCGTCGGGTCAGGCGACTCGCCAAGCAGCGGCGACATGGTTTCCTTCACCAACCCCACACCGCTGTAGACGATAAAGAGCGCGACGAGCAGGCCCATGATGCCATCCACGATGGGAAAACCGGTCCACAAGCCGACGAACATGCTCACGAGAACGGCAGCTGTGCTGATGACGTCATTTCGGCTGTCGGCAGCCGTGGCGACCAGCGTATCAGAGTTGATCGTTTTACCGATCTTTCGGTTAAACACCGCCATCCACAATTTGACGAGGATGGAGACGATCAGAATACCGACCGAAAGCCAGCTAAAGAGCGTTTCTTCGGGTGAGAGGATCTTTTCAATCGATTCCTTTCCGAGCGACAGGCCGATAGCCACGATCATGACGGACACGGAGAGCCCTGCCAGATACTCATAGCGTGCGTATCCGTAAGGATGTTTTTCATCCGGAGATTTAGTGGCGAGTTTGAAGCCGAGCAGGCTTACGATACTGCTGGCGGCATCCGAAAGGTTGTTCACGGCATCGGCCATAATGGCGATACTGCCCGAGATCAAACCGGCGAGTAATTTTCCGACAAAGAGCAGAACGTTACAAAAGATGCCGACGACACTGGCAAGTTTACCGTAAGCCGTTCTCGTTTGGGGATCGTTGACAGCGTCTGGCGTTTTTATCAAATGTTTGATCAAAAAAGAGGTCATCGCATTTACCACAACGTATTGAATAGATAAAAAAACCGTTTGATGAAACGGTTTCACCAAACGGTTATTAATATAATCGCGCGTTATGCGTCAACAAGCCAGTCTAAATCATTATTTATGACATTCAGCCATCAATTCAGGCAGGATCGGCTCGAATTTGACGCCATACCAGTGATCGGCATCGCCCTGCGTGTATTTGATGCAGGAAACGGTGTAATCCGCCGCAGCTTTGGCAGCTTCGTAAGCCGATTTTCCAGCCATCAAAACGCCGACGAACGCGGAAGCATAGACATCGCCCGTGCCGTGACAGCCTTTCGAAATGCGTTCATGTTCGTAATACTGCACCTGACCAGCGTCATAAACAACGACGCCCGTTTTGCCGTCACAATAGCTTACGCCTGTGAGCACGACCTTCTTGGCGCCCAGATCGGCCAAAGCTTTGCACAAAGAGACAATATAAGCCTCGTCGTAGCTTTCACGATACGCAATGCCCGTAAGAAAACAGGCTTCGGTGATATTCGGCAGCACGTAGTCGGCCACGGCGACGAGACGTTTCATCGCATCGGCGTAGGCCTGATCGAAAGCCGGGTAGAGTTTACCATTATCGGCCATGGCGGGATCGATGATGATCGGAGAACCGGATCTGACGAGCGTACGAATGATGTCCAGGACGTAATCGATCTGGCTCAGGCTCCCCAGATAACCCGTGTAAATGCCATCAAACTGAATATTTTCTTTTGCCCAGTGACGCGCGATCGCCGGCATATCATCGGCAAGATCACGACAGGTAAAGCCGCTGAACCCTGCTGTATGCGTAGACAACACGGCAGACGGCAAGATCGCCGTTTCAAGTCCACAAGCTGACAAGATCGGCAAAGCGACCGTCAACGAACACTGACCTACGCATGAAATGTCCTGAATCGTCAAAATCCTTTTGTAATCCATAAAGTTCTCCTTTCTATGCATCGAGCCCTGCCCCTCGTCCATCCATTTGACGAGTGGGATTGACCCGTAAAAAACGCGCAGTAGTCTAGTGCAAGCCATAGCACAATTCAATGATTTACAAGAATGTGAGACGCAGCTTGCGCATTCACGCTATTTTGTTCTTTTTGGGAACCAACCACGCGCCACGCGTTTTTTCTGTTCAAACAATTCTAAAATACTCCAAAAAAACGTACAGCCTAGAACGCCCAAAACAGCCTGCCAAAAGACACTTTCACAAAATATGGCCAGGCCAAGTGATAACGCGCCGCAGATAGCAAACAGCGGCCAAATTTTGGTGCCAAAATAATATTCAGATTTAATGACGATCGGGTGAAAAGCCCCAATAATCAAAAACGTCAGGACGGCAATGATCAAACCGTCAAAATGCATAACTTCGCCTCTAATTTCTATTTTTCACGTTAATCTTCTTGAAAGATGTCTATGTCACCTGTGACCGTCGCCAGATTGATGACACATTTTTTAGCATCCTTTCCACCGTCATAAATGAACGTATCGTCTTGTTCTTTTACATCAAAGTCCGTCTGAATGTCGCCGATCTCGGCCATGACCTTGGCTTCGAAGCTCACATCGTCAGGCATAGAAAGGGAAATGGAGCCTTCTTCCGAAATAAGGTTTGCGTTTTCGACCACTTTTCGGACTTTCAGCTCGATATTGCCTGTGTCTGTCGTAATATCGACCGTCTTAGCCGTTTTGACCTTGAGCTCGATATTGCCCGACTGTGTCACGACCTTAACAGACGACGTTTTTCCAGGCAATTTGACGTCAAGATCGCCACTGTCGAGCATGAATTCTGAGTCTTTGACGTGAATGTTCTTCATCGTCAATTCAGAACTTTCAGCTTTAAATTCAAAGCGCGCGAGTTCTGCCAGTTCTTCGGGAATACTGACCGTCAGCTGCTTATGGTGATTTTTGTTATATTCCAGCCCGCTTTCGGCAAACTGAACATCGAGTTCTGCACCATTGAGGCGATAATGCACTTTTTCAGCATCGCTCAAGTCGTATTTTGACGTTTCATTGATCAACACCGATTTTCCAGGCGTCGTCACGACATCGACGTCGCCGGCAAACCAATGAATTTTGACCGTGTCAACATTTGCGTTCAGCTCCGCATCGCCAATCAGATACTGTTCGCTTTCAGCGTATTCGGCCATTGGCACCGAATTTAGGTGATCAAGAAAATGAATGACCGAATCGCATCCCGTTAACGTCATCAGAGCAGTGAATAGCCAAGCCAGCGCAAATTTCTTCATAAAACCTCGATAAAGCTTTTCCCCCACGTGCTCTGAATTATAAACAAGGTCGTTGGCGCAATATATCGACAAAATATATCGTTACATTTCGTCAGTCGGGGCATCTTCACTCGGCGCTTCTGCCGGAACAATATTGTTGGCGCATAAGACGCCGTCACTCTCCTGCGTACATAATTCACATTCCACTTGTTTTACGACCCCATCGACACATTTTTTGGACGTATCCGCACTAGAGGCTTTTTCATCTCTATAAATGCAGGTATCGACGTATTGATCTTCATGACAGGGCGCATCGATAGGCAGATCGATCTCGATACACTTGCTTTTTATACAGCCTTGCTCGCATTGATCAGTGGTCTGTGTCCCATCGACGCATCTCAGAATGGCTTCGCCAGCGGAATTGACTTCCTCATAATGGCCCGTCGGTGCAGGACCATAGCAGGCGATGACCGTCGTACTGAACCCGGCCATGCCCAGGATCGCGATGGGATTCGTGATAAATCTCTTGAATGATTCAAACATTGGTTTTGTCCTCCATGTGATCTAACAAAGTTTGCATGATCGCGCCGGCCTGAATGTTTCCGACGGCATTTTTTCGGGCAATATCATAAGCGGTATAACCACGTTTGTCTTTAAGATTTACATTGGCACCTGCTTCGATGAGCGCTTGCACGACGTCCAAACTTTTATCGGCAGCCAAATGCAAAGGTGAACGTCCCAATTTGTCGATAAGATCGACATTGGCTCCGTGCTCAATGAGCATTTTAACCGTGTCGAGGCTCAACCCGACAGCCAAATGCAGCGGCGTCGACCCCGCGATGTTTTGCGCATTCACATTCGCCTGTGCGTTCAAAAGCACTTCGACGTTTTCAAAGCGATGACTCGCGATCGCAGCGTGGAGCGGGGTAATGCCGTAACGATCCGTCGCATTCACATCATCGCCGCGTGAGATCACGACTTTGACCGATGCAGGATCCAGTTGTTCCACCGCTTCAAAGAGCGCAATACGATCCGAAGAATTCCATTCTGTCATGTTTTATTCCTTCAATTTGGTGATCAGCGTCAGCCCTATCGTTCGCTGGCCTCTTCGACCATGCTCAAGATCGATTCGACATCAAACGCGCCCTGGATCTTACGTCCATTCAGATAAAAGGTCGGCGTGGCTTCCACCTGGTTCGTCAACCCTTCCTTTTTAGAGGCGACGACGGCTTCGCGCACGCCCTTGTCTTGCTGCAACGCCGCAAATTTTTCGGCATCCAGACCAAGTGTTTGAGCCGAAGTCACCAAGCCGTTGACCGAAAACTGGTCGAAGTTCTGATACATTTGTAGAAGATACGGCCAGGCCTGTCCAAGTTTGGCCGCAGCTTCGACAGCCAGAGCCGCTTCGGTCGAGTGTTCGTGAGACTTGATCGGAAACAGGCGCAGATTCAGTGCCACTTTGTCTTTGAGACCAGCCTGTTCCAAGGCTTTTATGAGTTCAGGCACGTAACGCGAACAATACGGGCAGCGCCCACACAAGTAGACGCTCAAAACGACTTTAGCCTGGGGATTTCCCCAAACGTGGTCGGGCGTCAACGCGATCTTTGCAGGCGGCACAAGGTCGCTCATCGTCATCGCGCGCTGATCGAGCGCGTGTTGGATCTCCTGACTGGTCTTGCCCAACGCAGCCTGGCGACACACTTCGTTGGCCAGACGCGTGGCAAGCGTACAGCGCGGCGCCGACGTCAAACATTTCGCGATGGTCTGGTCGCAACAATCGTACAAGTAAGCGCTTGCCAAAGTTTTTTTAGCAACGTCCGCAGCGGCGCCGCTCAAACCATCACACAACGGCGTCTGAGCCATCGCCTGACTGCCGAACAAACACATCATCAAGCCCAACAACCATGGGTATTTCATATTGTCCCTCACTAGTTTTGCAAACACGAAGACGAGCGTTGCATATCTTCGTCCTGTCGAATGATATCGCGAATACGGTCGGTCGTCGTTTCACGCTCAAAGTCCCAAGGCAAAGCCCGGTGATTATCTTCAACCGAATCTGGTCCGTAAAACGAAAGGTCACCGGTCCATTTGAGCGAGACCATCGCGCGGTAATCGGTAAAATCGTAGTCATCCGCGGAACTCCAACGGCGACTGGCTTTGAACTGAGCGCCAATGCGCACACCGCCCCAGTCTGGCGACCAAACCTGAAGCGTACCACGCAATGCCTTATCTTCGCGTGCCACGTTGTTTTCAAAATACCCCGACGAATCGGGATAATCGTCATACGAAAACGCGCCACTGAGTTTGAGCAACATGTCGACAGACGGAATTTTGTAATCGAATGCCAAACTGAGATTCACGCCATAAAGGTCGTACATATCGCCGTGTGACAGCCATTGTCGATAGTTGGCGCCCCAAGTCAACGAAACACCCGCGCCCAAACCATGTCTGCCACCCGCGCCCAAGTCGAGTTCATCGCGCGTCCGCACCTGTTGACGAAACGTGCGATGCCCATACCCGGCAAAAATGTAAAGCCATTTTTGAATCTCAAAATCGAGTTCGAAGCGGTGCGCGGCATAAAAAAGCAGCGGCCCCTGGTCATATTGATCGCCACCAGCCATGATGAGAAATTCCGGGCTATACCACGCCCCAAATTTGAAGCCATCAAACCGACTGGTCACACCGGCTCGCAGCGACAGATCCACGTAACTGGCATCTTTGGCGTCGTCCGAAAAGAGATACTGGCCCTTGGCCGTGCCTTCCAACACCGGGTGAACCTCGCTGGAACGCACGGGATCGAGCGTCAAGCCAACTTCGCCATCCAAAAAACCACTGCCCAGCGTCTTACCGGCCAACGTTGGATCATTGGGTGAACCGCTCAACGCATTGGAGGCGTAGCCTGTATCCAACGCGACTTTCCAAGACAAATTCGGATCATCCTGCACACCCAGCGACGACGATATTGCACGCAGCGCGTTCAGATCACTCGCAGTCATGGACGCTGTTTTTTGAGCCTCACCCAGCGACGTCTTCGCGTCGTCATTTCGCGCGGCCGCCATCTGGTTAAACGCCCGAACGAGTGCTAACCGCCCCGTCATGGCAGCGTTTTCGCACGTCGTTTGTTTTTGCAGCGTCAACTCGGCTTCGTCGGGCATCGCGAGCTGGATCTGGCACCACGCGATCCACGCCGTGGTCTCACAATCGTCCGGTGCCTGCCCCAAAACGGCGTTAAGCGTGCGAAGCGCCCAGGCATAATTGCCCGCTTTGGCATAGGCGACACCAAGGTCACGCATCACCTCCAAATCATCGGCACGACAGGCGCGCACAGCTTTGAACGCCTCGACCGCTTCCTGCGCATGGTCAGGATCAACGAGCCATTGACGCGCCTCCTGAAGGCGCGCCTCTACGTCAGCACAACCGTCCCAAACTTGCGCGACACTGGGTCGACCAGCATCCGCCAACAGGTCGTTCGTCGAAGGCACCCAGGCCAACAAACGCTCGTCGGGACCAACCAACCAGGCGAGTGGCGGAACGTCGTCGTTTGGCTCCTCTGGATCACGCACCGGTTCCAACGCGTCCTCCGCGTCAGCGGCGTCCGACGCTTCATCAAGCGGCAAAGTCTTCATTTCACCATCGGCACAACACCGAAAACCGATCGACAGCGGCGTCCAGGTCGTCGGCACGTAGGTACAACGATGGTTGCCTTCCGAATCCACACAGTTGTAGGCGCCGCCACGAGCGGTCTTGGCAGATCCATCTGCCGTATGTTCCCACAAATTGCCGTTCAGGTCATAAACGCCCCAGCCATTTTCACAGGCTTCAAAGCTCCCCGTCGGCGTCAAATGAAAGCCAGACCGACCAAACGTATCCAGGCTGTTGCAGATCTGCGGGTCATATTGGTCGCCATAGGCATAAACCGTGTTTTCGGCGCCATGACAAGAAAATTCCCACTCAGTCGCCGTGCAGAGGCGCTTACCAGCCGCCTCGCACGCGGCTTTCGCGGTCGCGTTGTTGTCGCCGACCTGCCAAGGCATCACACCTTTGCGCGAGACGGCCATCGTCGAATCGGTCCCCATGCTCGTATCGGTGGCATCGGGACGCGACGCCTCATATCGATCCATGCAATAGGCGTCGTGAATCGCCGCCATGCCATCGGGACACACAAGCTGCGTGACGGGCGTCGGCTTGGGATCGACGGGATCGACAGGGTCGGCAGGATCGACAGGGTCGGCCGGTTTCGGCTTGATCTGACAAACGTGATGTTGACACACAAACCCAGTGCCGCACTCGTCATCATTAACGCATCGGTATTCACATGTGCCGACCGAATTACAAACCATGTCTGCGTCACAGTCTTCCTGACGATAACAACGCTCTTCCGGCGAACAACCAAGTGCCAAAAGTGCCAAACTCAGGCATACCAACAACCTGTTTTGCATTCAAACGTCCTTTATTTATAACACTCTTGCTTGAGACACAGACTAAACATCGTCACCTCCGTGAGCGCAGTTTGTCTGCGTCCAAGTCGTTCAAACAGAACCTTAATACCACATTTGATGGGTCTACTCGCGGGCTTTATAAAGCCAAAGCACTAACTCGCCATGAGCCAAGTTTTAAACATAGCGATTGAGCTTATCGAATTCAAATCGCCGAAACGCCGCGATCTGTGCCATAGACCAACGACCATGGGTCATGAGCGAGAGATCCAGGGGTTCAGGCGTGTATTGATCCACAGGATAATGAAAGACCATGGAATTGAGGATCAGATCATGGCGCTCATAAAAATGCACACGGCGCCATTTGGATGACGAATCCGGCGTTTCGACATGCAAAGCGAGCGCAGGATGTTCAGCCAAAAACTGCGTCAAAAGCGCCTCGCCGAGTCCTTGACCACGTTTATCCGGCCTCACCGCAAAATGCTCCAAATAAACAAAATTCGGCGTCGACCAATACCACATGACGGCAATGTACTCGTCATTCGAACAAAAAACGAGTGGATGATAGGCTTCCCCAGCCAAACACAGTCTTTTCATCGAAGCAAGTGAACGGTGTTCACTGACCGGAAACGTCGCATCAAACCACGGCCACACGTTTTCTATGATCTCTGTGCGCCGTCTTTCATTCAGCTGACTCAAATCTACCCTATTCACTTCTTCCCCTCACCTCAAGACAACCTACTCGCCGTCTGAACTTGGGTTCTATCACAGAACAAGAAAGCCCGCCATGTGGCGGGCTTAACCGATAACAGTCTGACTGACTAGTCACCTAGAATGTAATAATCGTCGCGTTTTTCATCAAATTCAGGATCGGTACCGGGCATGAAGTCGATCTTGCCATCGCCATCGATGTCGAAGGTCTGAGCGAGTTTGACGATGTTCAACGAACGGGCAGACGCATCAAAAATGTCGTGATAGACACCTTTTTGTTTGTACAGTTCTTCGTGTTTACCGTGTTCAACGATCTGCCCCTGTTTCATGGCATAGATGATATCCGCATCAATGATCTGCGAAATACTATGTGAAATGATAACGACCGTACGGTTTTTCTTGATCGCGTCGATGCTGTTTTTGATCTGTTCAGTTGCAATGGCGTCGAGTGATGCCGTCGGTTCATCGAGGAACAAAATGGGCGGATTCTTTAAGAATATACGGGCAATTGCGATACGCTGCTGCTGGCCGCCGGAAAGCTGCGTCGCAAGCGTTTCAAACTGTTTCGGCTGTTCCATGATCTGGTCGTAAATACAGGCGTCCTTGGCTGCCTGGATCACTTCATCATG
This sequence comes from Myxococcota bacterium, assembly GCA_045643185.1. Lineage (GTDB taxonomy): Bacteria > Myxococcota_A > Bradymonadia > UBA4248 > UBA4248 > RGIG464. Next base: position 11,062 of record JAZUKH010000191.1, read on the forward strand.
CGTCGCCCCCGGACGACCATAAAGAATGTTTTCCTCGATCGTGCCTTCAAAAATGTGGTTTTTCTGCATGACGATACCGACATTTTCACGCAAAAACTCCGTATCGATATCGTTCAATTCCACACCACCCAAAGTGATGGAACCACAATCCGGGGCATAGAACTTGTCGAGCAGGTTGATCAACGTCGTCTTACCGGCACCCGAAAGACCAACCAGTGCCGTGATCTTACCTTTTTCGATCGTCAAATTAATGTCTTTCAAGGCTTTGGGACCATTCGGATAGGTGAAATCGACATTTTTAACCACGAACGTCGAATCGAACGCTTCCATTTTGGCTTCGCCACGATCTTCGATCTCATGATCCGCCTTAATGACATCAAAATACCCTTCGGAATAGACGAGCGCATCATTCATATCATCGTAAATACGGTGCAACTGACGGATCGGCGAAGACACGTTGTTATAAAGCATGATCTGCATCATGATCGAGCCGACAGACATCTCACCCTGAATAACCAAATAGGATGAAACAATAATGATAATGACCACACCGATCTGTTCAACAAACGATTTCAAGCTATCAAAACCAAACCCGGTCGTGCTGGTCTTAAGCTGGTTTTCGGTGATCTGATCCTGCAGATCATACTGTTTCTTTGCCTCAATGGGCTCACGGTTAAACGACTTAATAACCGAGATCGACTGAATGAGGTTCAGCATCGAGTGGTTCTTGGACTCACGATACTGTCTATGATTCTCTCGCCAACCACGCAGTTTTTTGCCCTGAACGATCGTGATCGCAAAAAAGACCGGAATAATGACTAGGGCGATGCCGCCAATGACGACACTCTCACGGAACATGAGGAAGAGCGCCAAAACAGCATTGGCCACGAGAGGCAAAATATCCAAAAAGAAGTTATTCACGAGGCGCGTCAAGCTCTCGACGCCGCGATCGATACGCGTCTGAAGTTTGCCCGCATCGTTATCTTTTGCGCCAAAAAACGACATACGATAGGTCAAAATTCGATCGACCGCTTTCAACGCAAGGCTTTTTGAGATGGAAATACGCAATTTCGCGCCCAAATAGCGCTGACAGAAGTTGAACAGAGCAACCAAAATTTCCTTGCCAAGCAAAATGCCCGTGATCCAGGCCAGAATCGTGAAACCTTCCTGCAATTCTGGATTGGCCAGCATATTGTTGACCGAGTCAACGGCATATTGAAGCACAAAAGCGTTGACCTGCGCCAGGCCTGCGCCAAGCATCGTCAAACACAGCGTCAAAATAATGATCCCCTTGTAGGGGCTCACATAAGGAATGAGATTTTTATATATCTCATAAAACGACATGGGTTTCTTTTCTTTTTCTTCGCTCATTTTTCATTCAATCGTGTTTTCACACATCAAGTGCTTACGATATTTCATCGTAAACGTTTATTTAATAATTCTGAATTGCCGATATAAAACGTTTTATGAACATTTAATTTTGAGGGGGAAGTCTCCCCCTACGCGGCTATTGGCATTCGCCAATACGCCGCTACC
>JAZUKH010000192.1:0-10545 GCA_045643185.1 Myxococcota bacterium
CACATTTGCGAAGACCGCGTGTAGGGACGCGCGGTTCGCACGTCTCTACACGCGCGGTTCGCACGTCTCTACACGCGCGGTCTTCGCACGTCTCTACACGCGCGGTTCGCACGTCTCTACACGCGCGGTTCGCACGTCTCTACACGCGCGGTTCGCACGTCTCTACACGCGCGGTTCGCACGTCTTTACACGCGCGGTTCGCACGTCTCTACACACGTCCCGGTTTTATAGATTCAGCCACAAAGCGGGACGAACCGCGACATAATCGTTGTCGACAAGGAAGCCACCGTGGTCGAAGGAACCGTCATAGTTGACTTTCGCGGCGTTATTTTCGTAGCCGCCCGGCGTCCGAAGCCACCAGTCACAAAAACAGTGAACATCCGCACAACTACCATCTGCTGTATAATGTCCTAATTCTGACCCAAAAACAAAAGCGTCTTTTTTGACGGTATATTGCGTGGCTTCCGCTTGGCGATCTGCATCATCTGTAAAATATTGCTGTGCTTCTGTGATGCTGAGCAAGAAGATTTTGTCGATTGTTGCGAGGCCAGGAGAAGGGAGGGACATCGGATTAGCGTGGGCTGGGACGTTGGAAGACACGATCTTCGTTTGTTCTGTGTCTGTAAATGCGGCATCAATGAAGTTGTTGCTCGTATAGCTCTTGCCACCGGTGTTGTCACTTTCACCATAGCCATTTAACCACGATCGAATCGTACTCTTCTCCCAGGTTATGGGTCTATAGGATGTGTTGTAAGGCTGCGCATCGAGCGCCTTCTCGCTAATGACAAGATATTGGTCTGAGGCGTTTTTGTCGAGTACGCGCCAGGTAATCGGTTCTTTGCCGTTTAAAGTGTCGTTGTCTTGTTCATAATGACCAAACGTAAAAAGATCACCTTTGGCATAAGTTCCACATAAATTTCCTAAACATTTTTTAGAACCACAATTATTGCCACATGTGCCGCAATTTGAGGAGTCTGTGTACGGATAAACGAGTTTCCCGTCGCAGTAAGTGGTTGTTGTGCTCGTTGGCGGTTCTGTCGTGCAGACGCCAGCGGCGCAGTATTTGCCTTTTCCGCATTCATTGCCGCATCCACTGCAGTTGGATGAGTCTATATCTGCACGAACAGATTTCCCGTCGCAATAAGTCGTAGTTTCGCTCGTGGCTGGTTCTGCCGTGCACACGCCGGCTGCGCAGTATTTGCCTTTTCCGCAATTATTGCCGCATTTGCCACAATGCGAGGCGTCGTTGTAGGGATAAACGGTTTTGCCGTCGCAAATGATCGTGGAGGATGAACTCAAGGTATATGTCGCACATGAACCGGATTGACATTGCGTAGACGATGGGCAGTTATTGCCGCAGACGCTGCAATTGGCGGAGTCCGAGAGCGTGTCGACGCAGGCGTCATCGCAGGCGGTCAGTTTTGTGCCACAATTGAGTTTGCATTGGCCGAGCGAGCACAGTTTGTTGCTGGTTTCACAATTCGTGCACTCGCTACCGCAGCAGGCGTTGGTGTCGGCAACACATTTGTCAGTGGAGAGATGATAATTGTCCTGGCATTCCGTGACGACGCAGTTACCTGCCGTACAAGATCCGGCTTTCCAGCCATTCACGTTTGCACTGCAGTCGTTGTCGTGTGAGCCGCAATTTTGGATTGAATCTTCTTCACAGGTATTGCCAAAGGCGTGTTTTCCGGCTGGGCAACCTGAACTGTCGGACTTGGCAACACATTCACACTTGCCGGCATCGAATGATTTGCCGTCTTTCTGGCAGCTATCTTGGGTCAAATGACACGTCGAAGCCTGTTCAACACATTCGCACTTGTCGGCATCGAATGATTTGCCGTCTTTCTGGCAGCTATCTTGGGTCAAATGACACGTCACCATGTGTTCAACACATTCGCATTGGTCGGCATCGAATGATTTGTTTTCGGACTGACAAACAGTTTCGTTCAGGTCACAAGACTCCGAACCGCTGTCATTACCGCAGCCAGTCAAACCGACGGTTGCGAACAAGGTTGACAATAGAATGAGTTTGTTTTGCAGTTTCATAGTACTCCTAATACTTTTTTCGTCTCAACCGGGTTACCAGCCCATTCGTTAAATACGCGCATGCCGCAGGCAGAGGGGGTAGCGGCGTATGGGACGCGACCGACTTTTTCACCCCTCGCCGTCCCATAACCGCGAAAAGAGACGCGACTTAGCATTATTCATGCCAACTTTTTAAAACCGCCGTCCCATAGCCGCGTAGGGGGAGACTTCCCCCGCCAACATTAAAATATGTATGGAATGATCGCTTTCGGATTCGTCTCAGCAAATTCGCTGGGGAATTCCGCTTTGTATTTGTCATTGATGCGTTTGGCACGAGGTCCAAGGTTGGCAAACGTCCAAATGAAGAATACGAGACCAGCCCAAGACCAGGTCAAGCAGGCAAAACCAAGCCACTCAATGCACTCGCCAAAATAATTGGCCGACGTCACATATTTGTACATGCCCTTTTTCGGGAAATAGTGTTTGGTGTCGCCAGGTTGACGCAAATGACGAATGACGTTATCGGAATGGCAGTTGATGCCCATGCCGATGAGGAAAACCAGCGTACCGACGATGAATTGCGGCGACGTGAGCCAATCGAGCGTATAGGTCGTCTCGGGTGACACGTAAAACAACCAGCCGGCCTGCATGAGCGCGTTCATCGAGTTGAACAGCACGCCCATCGCGATGATCGAGAGCGGCATTTTGCTATTGCCACGAAGCAAAAACGGAAACACGAACGCGCGGTGAAAATAATGAAGCTCAAAGATGAGCAGCATGACGAGACACGCCACATTGGCTGTGCGATCTGAGATCGCAAACAGAACTGCCATCAGAATGAAGACCGGCGATTCCATGAGGATCCAACCGAGCTTGTTGGGAATCGACGGGCCCCACTTTTTCGTCTGGAATTTTCCATAACCGGCATCCACAAAGAAAAGTGCAATAAAGACGATGACGGCAATGACCGTCATCACGATCAAAAAAGGATAATAAATAGAAGCAAGATCCATCAGAAAACGGCAGATTAAGAGCCCTGCCCAGGCGTTGAGTGAAGAAAATGATCAAGCATCGCGACCAAACACATGCCTAAGCAAGATCCTTCGTGAAGAAAACGACACGCGGCGCCCGGAACGCCACGTTTGCGTGGCGTATAACGTCGTTTTAGTCTTTGCATTCATCGGCCTGTTGACCAATTTCAACGAGTTTTTTGAGAATAGCCGTTCGCGCCAGATCGCACATTTTTTGAGCGCGTTCACGCTCACTTTCGTCCTCGGGCACTTCGATGGCAGGCAGGGCGTGAACGACTGCATGCCCCGGCTTGACGTAGTTTGAAGTCTTGGGATTGATCTTAAAAAAGCCCTCGAGCGCGATGGGCACGATGGGCACATTGTTCTGCACGGCATTAAAGAAAGCACCGAGTTTGAACTTGCCGAGATTGCCGTCCGGCGTTCGCGTGCCTTCCGGAAAAAAGACGCAGCTCCCGCCTTCCGACACGGCTGCGGCCACAGCCTGTTTGAGCTTTTCGAGGTGTGAATTATCTTTGGTTCCGCGAGAAACGGGAATGTGTCGCTCCAGCACGAGCGCCGTCTTGAGCAAAGGCGCGTGGAACAGCTCTTTCTTGGCCAAGAAGCGCACGTCGCGGTCGAAAATGCCACACAGGACGAGCGCATCCATAAGGGACGAGTGATTGGCCACATAGATGCACGGGCGGCCGAGCACCAGTCGCTCATCATCGCGCACATCGTAAGTGACACCGAGTGAGGCGAGCAACTGATTAGACCAGAATGCGCGACGCGCGTGGGCTTCGTCAAACGACAAATGCCGCGCTTCACTCAAATATCGGTGTCCGTAATAACCAAATTGATAAAATGTTCGTATACCTTTGAATATTGCCATGGTCTTTACGTTTTGTTTTTGAGGGTTAGTGTTGTTCTCCCTTAACCGACTCCGGCAGAGTCGATAACAGGCATGCCTATTCCGTTTGCTGCTGTTTTCGCAGATCAGCAGCATGAAGATCATTGGTTAGTGAACCGTTCACCACAGTCATTTTATGGGTGAACAGTTCACGACAGTCATGGTTTGGTGATCAAATCACCACGGTCATTCGTTGGTAATGCGTTCACGCAGTGCACGGCGAGTAATGGGCTTTTTTTGCACTTCGTGAATGGCAAGCGGCGAGTTGCCGTCGCCGAACGAATAGAGCGCATCGACGCCTTCGCGTTTGATTCGATAAAAATAGTGATCGGTCGAAGTGGCCGTGAGCTCGCCAAAGACAGCTTTGGGCGCCTCGTCCGCGATCGTTTCAACGGGGTTGCCCTGCATCACGTCGGCGATGACCTGGTTAAGTGCGCGCACATTGGTGACGCGCGGCCAAGCGACGTCCGTCGCAACATCATTCGATGCCATAAACCACGGCACGTGGACTTCCCAAGGCGTCAGGGACTGCAAATATCCCAGCGTCGACTCGCCCAACGAGCAGCCGTGTGTGCCAACGACCAGGACGAGCGTTTTGGGCGGCAGGCGAGTCAACAACGCGTCGAAGGCAGCATCCAGGTCAGCGAGCGCCGCGTCGTAATAGGCGGCAAACTGCCGGCTGTCGGCTGGCGTCGGATCGCGCATCACAGCCACGTTCTGCATCGCCTGGGCATTGACGGGGCCAGCATAACCGGGTTGGGCAAAGCGCGCGAAATTCTCGTCACTCGGACTGAGCGGCAGACGCAGTGCGCCCAAGTGCAAATAGACGAGCGACTTAGTCGGCGCGGCACTGAGTTCTTCGACGAGCGCGTTCACCGCGTCGACGGGTGCCCCGAGCTTTTCTTTGTTGAGCTGACGCACCTTGGCGAAGCCCTGAGCGAAGCCGCGCGCCGGGTCGATCGCCTTCGACGTCGTCAAAAACGTCGACGACCAGTCGGGGTTCAACTCGGCGAGCGTGTTCAACGAAGTTTTGATGTGCGTAGCCTCGTCATCGACACCGTGTTTGGCGCGCGACACGCCGGTCAGCAACGACACCGTCGTCGCCTGATTGCCCGGCGACTCAGTCATGGCCGTGCCCCAGACCGCGTGTTGACGCAAAGCCTGAAGGTTGGGTGCCACCGACGCGTAAGCCTCGTCGTTCAGTCGATCGACGCGCAGGTCGTCGATCGCGATCACCGCAATGCGCTCAGACGCACGAATGGCCTCAAACGCGCTGACCTGCTCGTCCGACGCGGCTTCGACGACCTGCATGTTGGCGGCGCACACCGCGCCGGCGGGCAACGGCACCGCGCCAAACAGCTCGTCAGCCTCGGTTTCGACGCGCATGACCAGTCGCACGGCCTGACCGGCATATTCCGAAAGATCCACGGCTTCGGCTCGCCAATCCGAGCCTGTCTCGACCGTATCTTCAAACACCGTCGCAGGCTCAGCCTCATCGGTAAAGACGGTGACCGTCAACCTGGCGTGCTGCATCAACCAGGCGGACGGCGCGACCTCAAAACGCAGCTGTGCGTGCGCCGGCACGACCCAGTAGCGTTCGAGCGACGTACCGTCGCTCAAGACCCACGCATTGCGCGACTGATCGTCCACTCGACAAGCCTCGACGGACGCCGCGACGGGCGCGATCGGCCCCGTTTTGGCTTCACTTTCACCCGTTTTGACGTCAATACGAACGAATTTTGCCGCCACGCGGTCGGAATCCTCGAAATACGTGCCACCAAAACGCAGACGCATCAACTGGTCGCCGCTGCGATTCAGCCAGTCACGCGGAATCGTCACGACATTGTCTTTCCAACCGGGTTCGAGCTTGAACGACTTCGGCATTGTCCACGCAGCATTTTGCGCATCGTCGTTTTGATAAAACATGATGGCAACGCTATCGTTCACTTTTGGACGCAGCTGAACGTGGACGTTCACATCGCCTTCGAATTCAGCCGGGTTCAGCGGAAAATGAAACGTCGCGGTCGTGCCGCCTAACCAGCGCAGCGCGCGGTTGGCCGCCCACGGCATTTTTTCAGACTCAGCTTTTTCGGGCGAAATGACTTCGGGCGCAAGCCAAGCCCCGCCCAGTTCGAGGTATTTCTGGCCGTCAGGCGCACCAGGTTCAAAGCCGATCCCGTGTTGGAAACGATGAAGGCGGTCGCGGTGAGCGATCCAATCTTCCACCATGACCCAGTGTTTTGGCGCCGAAACCGTTTCATCGACGTTTTCAGTCGTTGGCGCCGGGTTTTGAGGCGAGCACGCACACAAGGTGAGTGCAGCCAGAATCAGTCGTTTTAACTTCATGGTACGATCGCCAGACCGCCCATGATGCTCTGGGCATCGCCGATCAACCTGGCCACGAGCGCGATCGACCAGGCCATGGCGCAGCCGGCAGATCGGCCCGTCACGACGTTGCCATCGGTCTCGGCCGCACTTTCGCAACGGTTTTGCGCTGTGATCTCGTCAAAAATACACGGATGACACGTAAAACGGCGGTTTTGAAGCAGTCCGGCTTGTTCGAGTACGAGCGGCGCTGCGCAGACAGCCGCCGTCACCTTGTTTGCAGCCCCAAACGCGCGGACCAGCGCCACGAGGTCTTCGCGCGCCAACATGTTGCGCACGCCCTTCATGCCACCGGGCAGCACGATCGCGTCAAAGCCCTCGACCGGCGACTGAGCCATGACGGTGCTCAAAGCCTGATCGGCCATCACCAAAATGCCGTGCGAGCCCAAAACCGACGTGTCATCTGTCAAAGATGCCGTCACGACCTCGATCTTGGCGCGACGCATGAGATCGATCACCGTGATCGCTTCTGTTTCTTCAAAACCGGGAGAAAGAATAACGAGTGTTTTCATAGCTTATTTCACATTAGGAACGGCGCTGTACAACGCCTTGAGCGGATCACATTCGCGCCCGTAAACGAACGCCTTGGTAAGGTCACGCGACACCTCGTTGACCGCGTTCAGACCTATGGCTCCGTCGCCATTGCCCTTACGCCAACTCATGCGCTGCTCGTTTTCGCGTTCCCATTGAGCCTGGACGATCAACAAACTTTCGAGATCAGGCGGCACTTCGAACTGCTCGAACAACTTGTAGAGCACGTAACCCGTCGCTTCGGCGTCGTTGCAGGCACGGTGTGCGCCTTCGAGCGACAAACCAAGACGTTCGACGACCGAACCAAGGTTATTCTTCTTGTTCGGAAAAAAGTAGTTCGCAAAGACGAGCGGGTCGAGCGTCGGGTTCTGATCCGGCCACGCTTTGCCAAGTTGAAGCAGTTTGTGCGTGATAAATGGGCGGTCAAAGCCGATGTTGTAGGCCACCAGACCATGACCGGAAAAAGCTTCGAGCACATCATCGGCTATATCGCGAAACTTTGGCTGTCCCTCAACCATGTCAGGCGTAATATGCGTTAAATCCTGAATCTCTTTGGGGATTTCGCATTCTGGATCGAGGATCCAGTTAAATTCTTTCACTTTTTGGCCGTGTTCAAAGTGAACGATACCAATTTCGAGTATTTCACAGGTGTTGAAGTCAAAACCGGTCGTTTCAATATCGAAAACGGCGAGGGGAAGATCTGCCCATAATTTTGGCCAATGCGCATCGGACATGTTGGATCACCGGGTGGGAAGAGCGTTTTAAGCGCCAAATAACATAAAGCGCCCGGCGTATTCTGGTTATCCAGAATAGCCGGGCGCAAAAGGCCGTATTTGCCCAACGGGCAAATAGGCCGTTGGGCGTCGCCGTATCGCCAGCGGCGATAGGCGCGCCGAAACACAAAATACCGCAGAACGACTAGAATTCGAGTTCTTTAAAGATGTGAAGCATCTTGTAGGCGTGCGGCACGAGACCACTCACGCGGTCTTCAGCCGGTTCGTAGTTGACTTCCGTCACGTTCGAGCGGCCGGCTTTGGCCAAAATAGCCTCAAACTCAGCCTGCGTATAAGGTTTGTGTTCGAGTTTGACGTCGTGTTCGGCGAGCAACTGACGAAGCGCCTTGAACTGCGAGCGCGTCGTCGCAAACATTTTGACATCGCGGTCGAGGTCAAGGTCTTCCATCCAATACGAAGACGTTGCGTTGAAGCCGAGTTTCTTGGCAGCCTGTTTGAGCACACCAAAATGCTGTGCATAGGCGATGCAGCCGTCTTCGAAGGTCTGAACGGGGTATTTGATGTCTTCGCCAAATTCAACGAGGAACATGTGGGTCGAGAATTTGGCGAGTTTGGCGAGTCGACCGATGAGGCGAAGCGAGCCACTGTTGAGCAGAAAATCTTCGGGTGCATCCACGAGATTGAGTTTGTAACGAATGATGAGGTTGACGGCATCGCCTTCGCCGATGAACGTGATCTTGCTCGCATCGGAGTGCGCGGCGCCACGTTCGCCGATATCGGGCTGATCTTCGTCATCCTCTTCATCTTCCTCATCATCACCGCCGCCCATGGCCATTTTGCGCACGTTGACCGACGGCAGATTCGCCATGAATTCGTTGCTGTAAATGATGTCAAACTTCTGGTCGACGAGGATCTGGTCGATCGCTTCAATGTCACCGGTCACGATGGTCACGTTTTTGAGATCGGCGACGGCCGCCTTGATCGCATCGGCTTCTTTTTCGTCGGCAAGGAACATGGTGTAGCGGATCGTCGTATCAGGCGCGATCTGGCGGGCGGCTTCGATGAATTCGCGCGCCGTCACGGCTTCACAAGCCCCCACTTCGAGCACATCACACGTTTCTCCCGAAATGCCGGCATGTTTGGACACGACTTCGGCGACGGCCTTACCGTAGCTGCGGCCTTTGAGCGCCGCATGCGGTGCCGCAAACAGCGACGAAAGGCGCGCGCCCTTGCGATCCAGTTCGATCGCAGCCGCATCCACAGGAATGTACGTCAGGTTGCGCGGCAAAACGCGGACAGGCGCCGTCCATTTTTCGGTCACGTTGCCCTCTTCGTCGCAGATCGTGCGCACGCGTTCGGTCACTTTTTCGTAAGGCATCGTCGAAATCAGGTACGGCGGCACGCCAAAACGCTTGCCACGGAAGTTTCCGCACGGTTCCGCCGACAGTTTGACGGCCTGAACGTCGCAATGCGTCCACAGCGCAAGCGTCGCTTCGATGCGAATTTTCGTGTCTTCGACCGATTCGCCATGTTTCTCAGCCAGTTCCGCCGCAATGTCCTCGGTCGCCTTTGTGCCGTTGATGTAGCTCCAAAGTTCCGATTCCCAGGCATCCAGCTCGATGCGCGCAACGCGATCACGTGACTGCGAGTCAAAAACGTAGATCACGACCGCTTTGTCGTTCGTCTGATCGACCGTGATCCAGCGCGCCGTCGTCGGATACATCGCCATCGTCTTGTTCGTCTCAAATTCTGCATTCGGAATCAAACACGACAACGGTCTGAACACCGACAAAAAGTTTTCGATCGTCTCGCGCCCAAAGATCTCACCAAACTGACCTTCCACATCCTCCGCGGTGCGCGGCGTTTCGTGAAAATATTCCAGAAAATCGACAAGATCTTCGCTCATCTTCAAAATGTACCCATAAAGATTATGGTACACGAAGAAATCCTCACCATTCTGAAAATAATCGACATTCGGTGACAGATAAAGCGTGTCGTCAAAAAGCGGCGCCTGCGTTTCGTTTTCGGCCATGAGAAACTCCTAAAAGTAAGTGTTTGACGCAAAAATACTCGCCATCAAACGATGATATAAAAAAGCTTATCGCTGATACAAATCTGATTTCTTTTTTGGGGAGGGGGGAAGCGTCCCCCCACGCGGCTATTGGCTTTGCCAATACGCCGCGCCCCCCTCTTCTGGCAGAGCCCGCAACCTGCGGCTAACGCCGCGGCCTGAGCCGCATCAACTGGTTGCCGATCAGGAACGTGATCGTTTGATTTTTGACGGAAATCGGCTTTTGAATGCGCAAAAAAGTGCCGTTTGAACTGTCAAGGTCGCTCAAAAGCACGCGGTCATTGTCGTATGAGACCATGGCGTGCAGCCCCGAAACAAAGCTGTCGCGCTCAAACAAGATATTCGCTCTCACGCGTCCCAACGTCACGCTTTCGCCCCACAGGCGATACACGCTGCCCTCGGTGTACGCGCCCATCACGACGCGCAGATAACCCCACCCTTTTCGCTCTTCACCGCCGTTGATCTCCGTGTCGTCATCGCCACTCGCCGTCAGAATGATCTGCTCCGACGAGCCTTTGACAAAGCACAGGCGCTCTTCACCAATACGAAATTCGCTGCCGTTCACCAGCTCCGCGCTCTCACCGCTCAGGCGAATAAACACGCCGTTCAAACTTTGCGCGTCTTCCAACGTCACTTTGTCGCCTTCACAGACGATTCGGCAGTGAAGCGGATTCACACAGCGGTCAACGCGCATCGTCACCGACGAAAAACGACCGATGTCGTTGCTGCCTTCAAGCAACGCGATCTCTTCACCTTCGCTACCGTCATCTTTCACGTGATGCAAAATGAACTGGGCCGGCATTTTCAAGGATTTCGTCGCGTTGCCCGTCACAAAACTGACTTTTTCAAGCGCCACACTCGACTGTCGCACGGACATAC
>JAZUKH010000193.1:0-8931 GCA_045643185.1 Myxococcota bacterium
ATGGGCCTGATCGCTTGGTCATCGGCCCAAACTGGGCGCCGGTTCAAAAGCTGGAATATATTACATTAATATTATTGAGGGGGAGGGGAAGGCCTTCCCCTACGCGGCTATTGGCGCGATTTGTTGCAGAGACGCCAAAACGGCGTCTCTGCAGCAAATCGTTATCGCCAATACGCCGCTACCCCTTCTGCCTACGGCGTGCGCGACGTGGCGAATGGACTATCTCATGCCGTATTTTTCGATGATGTAGTCCATGTCTTTGTCACCGCGTCCCGAGAGGTTGATCAGGATCGACCCGGTGTTGAGCTGTTTTGCCATTTTGATGGCGTATGCGACCGCGTGGCTGCTTTCGAGTGCGGGAATGATGCCTTCTTTGCGCGAAAGCGTGAAGAAGGCGTCAATGGCTTCTTCGTCGGTGACGCCGTCGTAATAGACGCGTCCGATGTCGTGCAGCAGGCAATGTTCAGGGCCGGAACCTGGGTAATCGAGGCCGGACGCAACGGAGTAAACCGGTGCCGGATCGCCGTTTTCGTCTTTGAGCATGATGGTGTTGAAGCCGTGCATGACGCCTTCGCTGCCGAACATGATGGACGCAGCGTGGTCGCCAAGTTTGGTGCTTCGTCCAAGGGGCTCGACGCCATAGAGTTTGACGGTCTCGTCGGTCAAAAAGCCTGAGAAGATGCCCATGGCGTTGGAGCCGCCACCGACGCAGGCCACGACGTGGTCGGGAAGTTCGCCCGTCATGTCGAGGAACTGCTCACGCGCTTCGACACCGATGACGTGCTGGAAATCGCGCACCATCATGGGGAACGGGTGCGGTCCAAGGACAGAGCCGATGCAGTAGATGGCATCTTTGTATTCGCGACTATAGGCTTCGAAAGCCGCATCGACCGCTTCTTTGAGCGTTTTGAGGCCGTGTTCGACCGGAATGACATGGGCACCGAGGATCTTCATGCGAGCAACGTTCGGCGCCTGTTTGGCAATGTCGACGGAGCCCATGTAGATATCGCATTCGAGTCCGAAGTAGGCAGCCGCCGTGGCGAGTGCCACGCCGTGTTGACCGGCGCCCGTTTCGGCGATCAGCTTTTTCTTGCCCATGTATTTGGCGAGCAGACCTTCACCCATGCAGTGATTGAGTTTGTGGGCGCCCGTGTGGTTCAGATCTTCACGTTTGGCATAAAGTTGAACGCGTCCAAGCATGTTGGAAAGACGTTCGAGGTGCGAGATCGGGGTCGGACGACCCTGGAATTCTTTACGAATGCGACGAAGTTCGCTGATGAACTTGGCTGATTTGCAGATCGTATAATACGCATCTGTAATTTCTTCCATCGCGCGTTTGAGTTTGTCGTCAATGTAACAACCGCCGTACTTGCCAAAATAGCCGTTGATATCTGGGTTGGTATTTAAATAATTGGGAGTGATCGTTGTATTCATAAGTAATTACCTTCTTATTTTTATGAGTCGCTAAAGTTAAAGCCTTATTGTTGCGCTTGATCGCTTTGCGATCGTGCGCTTGATGAAATCAAAAATAAATGAATTAAAGACAGGCTTAGCGACGCCAACGAAACACGACTTGTTCGGACATATTCGATTTCCAGAGCTTAAAACGGTCTTTAATTTGAGGCTTATGATACGTCATCGCTATTTTAGGAATGCCTCGGGAATAATCAGACAGTTTTGGTTGGCATATTCGGTGACGTTTCGTGCAATTTCACGAATTTCGTTATCGACATTGAGACTGGGTTGAACGGAAGGTAGGACGATAAGGTCTGCCCCGATTTCGTCCGCGACGCGTAGAACAGCACTGGCCCGGTTCATGACGGGGGCGTGATGTTTGAACGATAGTTCGCGTGCATGAGGTTCGAAGGCAAAAGGCACGCTGAGTGCCTGAACAGCTTGTTTGGCACGCACGGTGACGCCTTCGATGGCTTGCTGCGTTTGACGCTCGGTCGGCGCAAAATTGACGTAGTCGCCATAGCGGTCGCAGGCTTTCCAATCGGCGACGGGTGAGACGATTTCGACGTCACAGCCTTCGTAGCACATGGCAAAAGACACGGCCCATGCCAGCAACTGCGCGGAGAGCGACGGGTCGAGAAATGCCGCCAGGATCTTGCGGTGACGGCCACGGTGGGTCGGGTCTTTGACGAGGTAGAGAGGAATACGCGTGTAGCCGACGAACGTTGCGGCCATGCTGCCGATGCAACCGGTCGTGTGCGGCTTGGTGCCGTATGAGCCTGCATACATGATGTCTGCGTTGACTTCGCTCGCGGCGTGAAGGATGGACTTAGCCATGGAGTCACGCGAAAAGTCGACTTTGAGACGCATGTGCTCGGCGGCTTCCCCCATCGTGTCACGCAGGTATTTTGCGCCGATCGTTTCGACGCCGCTGCGAAGCTCGTTCAGAATCTCAACTTCGTCTGAACCGAGGGCTGCGTAGGGAAACAAAATGTCGCGCATCGAGCCGGGCATCTTTTCGAGGGCGTGAAAACACGTCAGCGCGGCACACGTCGATTCGCTCAATTCGTTTGCGAGCTGAAGTGCGTGCGTTGAGTATGACAGGAAGTCCGTGGCGACAAAAATATTCTGAAGATGATAAAAATAAGTTTTTGTATTTTCTGACATGGTCATGGAATCAATTAAGTGGGGTCAGCTTCGCCAGCATTGGGCTCATCGTTGTTGGTACTTGGCGCTTTTGGGTCATTCTGGCTTGACGAGTCGTCTGGTTTTGACGAGTCGTCTGTTTTTGACGAATCGTCTGTTTTGGGCGCCGTCGTCGTTGCATTCGACACGGTTTCGGTTTTGTATGGCTCTAGCTCGCCCGGGTGGAAATACTCGATGCTGTCGGTTTTGCCATCGCCGTTCGTGTCGTGATGGATCTCAATGCGTTCGCCGTTTTCGTTAAAGAATTGAATGCCGTATCGATTGCGTTCAAAGTCGTACGAAAATTCTTTTTTGGTGATATGGCCGTTGGCGTATTGGATCACGACATCGATGACGCCATCGTAGTCGAGATCGACTTCGTCGCGAACGTGTTCCCCTTTTTCATAAAACTCAGTAATGTCGTTAATGCCGTCGAAATTGATATCGTAGGTGGCATAAACAAGTTCTTCGGCCGTCGTTTCAGACGCCGGTCGAATATAACGAACCTGGTCCATCTTGCCGTCGTTGTTCAAGTCGTATTCGTGCTTTTCGAGGCCTTTCGTATTGAGCGAAGTCACGGAGAGTTTGCGCGCTTCACTGGCGGCCGTTTCAGCATCCTTGTCGTTATGACAGGCACAAAAAACGACCGACAATGCCAAAAGCATTGTCAGAAGCGTGTATCGACGTGTGTTGGCGGCGTGAGACCGGGGCATTAGCATTGTTCGATCGTCCAAATTTTGACTTTACCAGCGTTATCACTGGTTGCGACAACGTCGTTGCGAATGTCGATCGCGCGGACGGCAAATTCATGGTCTTCGATGGTGAACATGGCCTGTTTGGTTTCGGGCTTGTCCCCCGAGATATCGAGACCGATCAGTCGGCCATCTTCAAGTCCCAGGATGAGCAGGTTTTTGTCTGCATCAAGCGCCATGGACTGAACCTGTCCAGGGGCACGATAGAGTTCACCAAGGGCTTTTTCGTTTTCAACGTCCCACAACAGCACGACGCCCGACGCGTCGACGCTCACAAAGCGGTCTTTGGTGATGAACGCGAACGAGACCACTTCGTCCTCGTGACACTGGTATTTGTGCACCATGGCGCCATTATCGGCGTTCCACGAACGAATGGACTTGTCTTTGGAGGCAGAAAACAGGAGATGCGTCTCCGGCTGGAATCGGACACAGGAGATCGGTCCGGAGTGCCATTCGTAGCTGCGCATCGGTTCGCCGTTGACCCAGTATTTGACGCGGGCATCCTGACCACCTGTGGCCATGCGGCCTTCGTTGTCACAGGCGATGGCCGTGACCGTCTTGGTGTGGCTCTTGGTCGTCGCTTTGAGGCTCTGGGCATTCATCGTGCGGGCACTTGCCGAGGTAAAGATGCCGGCCAAGTCGCGCAGGAACGTGCCGTTCTGCATATCCCAGACGCGGAGGCTCTTGTCTTTGCCCGTCGTGATCAGGTGATCCGTGTCGGGATCCAGCGCCATGGCATATACAAATTCCACATGCTGTTTGAGTTTGCGCACGATTTCGCCGTTTTGCATATCAATGATGTGTGTGATGCCATCGCGGTCGCCTGCTGCGCACAGCGAACTGTCTTTGTTCATGGCAACGGCCAGAACTTTCTGGCTTGGCGTCTGGATGTCATATTTTTTATTGAGTTTGAACATTTCTATTTATCTCCTGAATTATGAAAGAATTAAACTTCTTCTTCTTCCAAACGATCTTTATCAAGTAATTTACGAATGCCTTCGAGATAGGCCGCAGCAGCCACTTTTTGAGCCTGCACTTCTTCGGTGCTTGCATTCATAACGAATTTTGAGAACCAGGTCTCGGCTTTGGCGAGTTCGTCGTGTCCTTCTCGTTCCTTGCCGTTTTTAATAAAGTCCTGTGCGATCGAATAATGTGCGACGCCGGCGCCAAAGATGGCAGGCAGAATGTAGTAGGTCGCTCCGCCCTGACTGGTCAGGGATTCATAGGCTGCTTCAAAATGCGCCGCAGCTTCTCCAAATTTTCCGCGATCTTGATAGACGTTGGCAAATTCCGTTTCGAGTTCCACGTCGCCCGGGTTGGCGAGAATGCCGCTCATAAAAACAGCTTCGGCGCTTTCGTAAAAGCCGTAGTTGGCGTATAGGATGCCGAGTTCCTTGAAGGCAACGGCGGTGCCGAATTTGCCGGTCGTCTTGAGATGTGGATTCTGACGGATCGATGTCTCAAAGGCGATGACGGCGTCTTCAAATTTTGCATTGCCCAAAAAACAGCGGGCGAGTCTTAAATGGGCTTCGGCATAAGCCGGATCGAGCTCGACGGCTTTCGAGAAGGATTCGGTGCACTTGTGATAGAGTTTTGAACGCGTATCCGCCAACGTGGCTTCTTTTTCATATTCCTGGGCTTCGTCGTATTCGGCTTTGCCGAGCATGTACCAATACTGCGCGATATTCGGGCGAAGCGAAATGCACTGGTCCAGGTGAGTCTTGGCATCGCCATAATTCTTCTGCGTCATTTCAAGCTGGGCGAGTCGATACAACGCCTGATCGTTGTTCGGATCTTTGCGAAGTGCCTCGGTGAAAGCCTGCATGGCAGAAAGCGTGCTGCCTTGTTGGTACAGCTTCATGCCTTTGGCCGTCAGGTTCGTCGACTCAACTTTGGCCAGGTCACAACCGGACAAGCAAAGCATCGTCGATAAAATCGCAAAAACAGTGAAAAAACGCTTCATGGAATCCTCCGCATTAAGAAGCTTTATCCAATCTGTCTATTTTTCATTCAAACGTAGTAATAGCAACCTTTTTTTTGCGATTTTAGCGATTTTCGGTTGTTGCTCAATCGAAGCCAACTGCGTAGGGTAACAAGGAAACGCGCGCGCCGCGCGTTTCAACGTACAGGCTCGAAATACGCACCTGTGGTTTCGCTCAACTGGTCAAAAATAGCGTCGATGCGGCTTGCGTTGTCTTGGTCACGGCACG
Source organism: Myxococcota bacterium (assembly GCA_045643185.1). Lineage (GTDB taxonomy): Bacteria > Myxococcota_A > Bradymonadia > UBA4248 > UBA4248 > RGIG464. Next base: position 5,603 of record JAZUKH010000193.1, read on the forward strand.
CGTTCAGGGCGCGTTCTATGCGTGTTTCGGCCAAAATGAAGTAGCTGCGACATCGAATGCCATCTTCGTGACCGACGGGGCAGCTTTTGTCAAAGTTCGTGCGTGCTTTTCGCAACTTGTCGGCATGTTGGGCGACGTAGTTTTCGGCATGATCGAGCTTGTCAGCACACGATGTTTTGGCGGTCAGGTCGCTGTGAAACGACATCAAGTCAGTGACCAGTGCCGGCAACTCGTCTTCCAGGGTGCAGCCACACGCCATGAAAACGGTCAGGCATAAGAGAAAAAGCCGTTTGCGCATCACAAAACTCATTGAAGAAAGTGGCGTTTGGCGAGTCGTCTGACGGGGGCGAGACGCTTCGCCAAAGTTATTTCCATTCCGGAATGCGGCTCCAATCACCGTCTGCGTCTTTGAGCGCTTCGATGAGCGTCAGCATTTGTGACTTGGTCATGTGGGGCGAAATCAGGTAATCGCGCGCATACTTGGCGTCTTCATAATTCACGTCGACGCGCGGCAGCAGTTCGTCACCAAAGACGATGTAGGTCGGCAAAAGGTTGTGGTTGAAGTGCTGTTCTTTGCCATTCGTGACGACATGCGTATCGATGTAGGGTGCGTTGCGCGGGTAAAGGTCAATAAAGGTAAGCGTTTTGGGGTCAACGCCGTTGTTTTGACGAACGGGGCGCGGTCCGCCACCCAGCGCGCCGGCGTGAAGGTAGGTGACGCCGTCCAGGTGGGCTGGAAAGTACGCCTGTTGGTGGCCGGTTATGACCAGTTGAACCCCGTATTGCGCATAAAGCGGGTGAAGGCGCGGGTCGCGGCAGATCTCCTTGGGTTTGATCGTCGTGATCGGGTAGAGCGGGACGTGCTGAAATACGACGGCAGGGTAGGGCGTCGGGTTGTTCTTCAGCTGCCCTTCGAGCCAGACGTATTGCTCGTCGTCCAGCGGGTCGAGCGTCGTGGCATCGAGCGCCAAAAACAGCACGCCGTTCACGCGAAACGAGTAGTAGAGCGGGTAATGGCTGTCATCGACATATTCCAGTTCGGGTTTGTGCTGATTCCACTCGTCGATGTAGATCTCTCGTTCCTGGGCGTGTTTGGGATAGCCGGAGGCATCGTGGTTGCCAGGAATCTGGGCCATGGGAATGCCGGCTTCTTGTAGCGGCGTCGTAACCACTTCGTGGAACGCGGTCCACATTTTTCGATAATTGAGTTTGGGTTTTTGACCGGCGACCATGTCCCCAGCGTTGATGACGATGTCAGGCCGGTCTTCGATGATCATTTCGATGCTGCGCTTGACGTCGCTGTCGTATTCGGTCGTGCCGTAGTTGCCGTTCATGTCCGAGATGATGACGAGTCGCAGCAGCCGATTCTCGACGGGTCTTTCGACAGGTTCCTCGATGGGATCTTCGTCGGCTACGGCGTCGGGCGCATTCGCGGCTTCGTAGTCTGGCACTTCGGCAGGATTTTGTTGTGGTGCTGTCACTGTGTTCGTACATGACACGAGGGACAGGCAGGCACCTAAAACTAGGTATTTTAAGATTCTCAACGTGATTTTCATGAGTTCGTACCGTCGTGGCTAAGCCGCGTCAGGCTGTGTTGAAACTGGGCGGCGCGTGTCATTCCCTGACACAGTGATGTTATGATAGCATGAAAAGTTCGTCGGACGCAAAGTTGGGCTTTGCCGCCGTTCGTCTTCGACGTCCACGGCGTTAGGCATGAAAATTGTGGGAACTTTGCGCCAGCCTGGGTCACTCGCCGTAATAGTGGAAAAGGTAGGCTGCGAGGTGTCGTTCTACCGCTTCGTGCAAAAGGCTGTAAAAGTGACCGACTGCGTTGAGCTGTTCAATGTTGAGACGCGAAGATCGGTGGAGTGGTTTTTCGACGTCTTGTCCGGAGAGCCAGGCGTCGTAGGCGTTTTGATACGTTTTGTCGAAGCGGACGCGCTTTTCGATGGTCTCAATGATCTCGGGCGGAAGTCGATCACCGGGTTCAAAGGCCGACGTGATCTCGGCATAAAGCTTGGCGTGCTGAGCTGCGATCAGGTCGATCAGCAGCGTTTCGTGAATGGCCTGTCTGAGCTGGTTCTCCATTTCGACCGTCTGGGCAGGCATAACGATGGCGAATTCATGGCACACGTCTTCATCCAGAACGTGGTCTGGCACGCGGTTGAGCAGTCCAAAAAGTCGTTCAGGCGTGAAGCCGGGCCAGGGAAAACTGACGCCGCGTGCAAAATCATAAATGGCTTTGTGTTCAAGCTCGTCGCGTTTGACATCGTCGTCGAAGCCGCCGACACGTTTGCCAAGAACGCGTCTCAGACCGGGCAGCAGGACGTTTCGGTCAACTGAAAAGGCGGCGAGTGTCTTGACGGGTTCGTCTGGAAAGAGCAGGTCGAAGACGACGCGCGAATCGCGGATCAACGTCATGAAGACTTGACAGCGCCAGTAATCACAAAGGGCTTTGGATTCAGCGAGTTCGCAGTCGACATCGCCCATCAGACTTTCGAGGTAATAGAGGTAACGCTGAAAAACGTCATCGAGTTTGCGGCACCCGTCATAGACATCGCGCATGGCGATCGCCGTGACGATGCTTTCGACGAGGGCGCGAAGCGGTTCGTCATCACGTCGCTCGTCAAAACTTGAGAAGATCGGTTTGAAAATGCTTTCAAACAACTCTCCCGAGATGGCGCCCAGAAGAATGCGTGCGCGCTTTGGGGCCACGTCGGTCGTTTCTGGCTCTGGTGTCGGCGCGGGGACGCTGATTTCGGCTTCGACGGGCGTGGTGATCCCAGGCTTGGAGGCTGGCTTGGCAGCCGCCGGGCGCTTGTTTTGCGGATGCGTTTTTTTGGCGTTTTTCGGCATGGATTTACATTCTCATGTTGTCGATGAGGCGAACGCCACCCACGCGGACGGCCATGAGCATTTGAACGGCATCGGTCGTTTTGCCTTCAAAGATCGTGAGCGTATCGGGATCGGCGACGTGAATGTATTGAATGGCTGCGCCATCGACTTTGTCGATCTCGGCTTTGGCCGCGGCAACGAGTTTGTCGGCATCGCGTTCACCGGCGGCAAAAGCAGCTTTGGCCGCCATCAGGGCGTTGTGCAGGCAGAGGGCATCCTGACGGGCGTTGCCTTTGAGGTTGACGTTGCGCGAACTCAGGGCCAGGCCGTCTGACTCACGGACGAGCGGGCAGCCGACGATCTCGACGTCCACACCGTAATCAGAGACCATGCGACGAATGATCGTGAGCTGCTGATAGTCTTTTTCACCGAAGAACGCTTTGTCGGCATGGGACAGCAGCAGGAGCTTCATGACGACGGTCGTGACGCCGCGG
>JAZUKH010000194.1:0-9203 GCA_045643185.1 Myxococcota bacterium
ATAGAGACGCAAAATTTTGCGTCTCTATGGAGGGGGCTTCGCTTACTGAGCGAGACTCCTCTATTTCAACACGGTGCCTTCAGCCACGTCGTTATTTTCAAGCACAAGAGCGCGTGGCGACTGGCGCATGTATTTGGGCAACGGTCGATAGGTATAGACCTTGTCAGCCAACTGGCTATTTTGAATCGTCACCTGGGCGAAAGGCGATTTCTGAACGAGTGCGGCGGTTGCTTTGTTTCCACGAATTGTGCAATCACTGACTTCGACGCGTTCTTTTGCCGAGATCTCCAGACCAAACTGGTTGGTGACGTTGTTCTCAATGACGACCGAGTCAAGACGAAGCGCCGCGATGCGTTCCGAATTATCCATGGTGAACAGCGACAGGGTGTTGTTCTCTTTGAACGCGACGTGGTCAAAACGAACGAGCGTCACGTCATCGCCCTGGGTGTCTGACGCCACAACGACCAGTGGAGCAACGTCGGGATTCGTGTCCGCATCGGCGAATATATGCTCAAAACGTGCGTCTTTGATCTCAAACAAGCGACCGGCATGCACGTTCAGACGCGAAAACCCGATGTCGCCCCCGCCCCAGTTAAGGTTCCGAATTTGAACGACGTCGCTCTGGATATCAAAACGGAGCATGTTGACGGCGATCGGTGTGGATCCCTGCCCCGAAACGATGATGCGTGAATGTTCGACATCATCCATTTTGAGCGGAATATCGAGTTCGTGCTGATCGACGGGCGCCGTGAACTGAAGTTCAAACGTCGAAACGTCTTTGCCAAAATCGGCGAACAGCTCCATGGCATGGTTCAGGGCATCGACCGAGTCGACGGGCACGATGGCATGAACAGGTGCCAAAACGTGCTCGCTATTCGCACTTTTCGCAGCTTCATCGCAAAGTTCACGCAGTTTGTTGAGATCCTCGTCAGATTTTACGACGATCTGAGTTTCTTTGGCCCATTCCGAGCCATCTGGCCAAACACGGGGTTCGGCAACCGGCTCTTCATTAACCTTGGCATCTTGTGCAGGCACTTGCATTCTCACTTCGGAAGGACCAGATTGATTAGAACTGGCGCTATTTTCAGAAACGACCGACTTCGCGTTCTCCTCGCTTGGCTTCGTACTGGAGCAACCACTCAAAAAAGCGGCTGCAACGAAAAGGCTGATAACAAATAAGTGTTTTTTCATCATATAATAAGTTAAAATTGAGAAGAGGCTATTGTTCTGAACGGGGTTATTATGTCAATCATAGTTAATGAGAACTGCTTCCCCCCTCCCTATCGGGGAGAGGCTGGGGGTGGGGCGAAAAAGCAGCATCTCGTTATCTATATACACAACAACTTCCTACACTCGCGCGCCCGGAACGGCGCGCGGTGTTATTAACCATGTCCAACACAATATCCTATGCTAATCCTTATCAACGACGGCGGTACGGATATAACCAACGTTATTGAGGAAGGAACGCAGTGAAATGGTAAACTTACCGTCATTAAACCGTTCTTCGGCTTCGTTCATGGCAGGTTTCGTTTTGGCGTGCGGGTTAATCAACGTGACCCTCGAGAGGTCGGCATCCACTTTGGACGCGGCAAAGAGGTGCAGACCTTTCGTCAGGTCATTGCCTTTCTTATCAACGAGCGAAAGTCTGTCAACGCTGTAGGCATGACCGGAATAAATAAAGATGTTGTTATAATTCTCTTTCTTACCGGTCACCTTGGCAACGACGATACCGATGGATTCACGAAGGGTTTGATAACTGGCGAGGTTAAGGTTGGTGAATTCCGTATTATTGTGGAGACTGAGGGAGAGCGCATCGATGTCGTCACGAATAGATTTTTGCCAGGCACCCGATTCACCTTCACGACCAGGTTCATCGGCAATATCGTAATAGTGCGAAATCTTGTCGTGAATGGTCTCGATGTCGGAAAGCGCCTGACTGAGTTGTTCGTTGCTGCCCACGAGCGGTCTCAATTCATTCGCCGCGGCTTCTGAATAAATGCCGAGCTGTTTAACCGCTTCCGTCGTGCTGATACCGGCCATCAAATAAACGTCCTTTTTGCCGTTGCCATCCTGCTGTTTGGCATAATCGAGCAACACGTTGATGACAGCCTTATTTTTCTTGATGATATCGGCTTCAGGATCATCATTTTCGACATCGATCTTCTCGACGCTGTCAGCATCGACCTTGTCGCCGAAAAACATATACATACAGTTCTGAGCATGTCCCCCATCGATACCGTCGACGAGATTGGTGCCTTCAGGGTCGCCAAAACCATACGGACCGTATTGCTGCGCAAAGATCATGTATGCCTGTTCCATGCAAATGAGCCACGATGCTGCTTCAAAAAGGTCTTCACGCGTAATTTTCAAGATCGAAGAATCCACGGAAGACGACCACACGGAGTTTTCAGGCTTGTAATCAACGCGAAAATGGGAACCTTTATATTTGTTATTCTGTTTGAGGACGCCGACCTGGACGGAGATGTCCTGTTTGACCCATTTTTCGACTTCTTTTTTGATGCCGAGCCAATTCTTTTTAGTCGTTTTTTCTTTGTGATAGAAACTGGTCGTGACCGTCGTGCCACTGACGCGCATCATATTCGAAATGACGGACGGATCATGACGAATGACCTGAAGCACGGAAGCGAGAAAATAGCAGTCGCCGATCGAGCACTGACGAACGTCTTCTTCAACGGGAGCACCATCGATATAGATTCTGTCCTGAATGACAGAGTTGATAACATTTGGCTTTTCGAGCGTACCCTTCATTCGGGTCACCAACGCGGCATCTTCGTTCGTCGCCACGAGTTCCGTAAACGACGGCGTGGTGCCGACATTCTTCGTCACCGGGGCTTTGGCGACATAATGCCCTTGCGTGTACGTACCGCTCGTTGTACTCAAATAAGTGGTCGTGGCATTGTAATTCGAGAGTTTTTCGATCTCACGGGTCTCGGGATTCCAATGATCGGCATAGGAATGCGTAGCGGTCAACGTCTCAGACGTGTACGTATATTCGGTATCATTCACCGTTTCGCTGTCCGATCGCGTCAGCGCGCCACTCATGGCATCGCCGCCGGATGACTCAGCATTGGAGTCTTCATTATCCTTTTTGGGCTCGAGAGCAGTAACAGGTGCCTCCTGGGCTTCCAGAACTACCGTATTCGCGTCGTTTTTACTCATGGTGTTTCCTTGGATTAGAGTGATTTATATATACAGGTGAACTGAGAAATTCATAAATGGGGTCGTCGTTGCCGGCCAATTAGGCATTTTCTTTGAGTTCGACGCCAGCGGGCAAATATTTACGCAATGTATCGGCAGAAACAGGGCCTTTTCGCAGGATCGTCCAAGTTTTAGGTTCGATCTTGAGCACGGTCGTTGCGGTACCCATCGTGGGTTTGGTTTGCAAAATACGGAAGGCGATCTCTTTTCCGGGAAAGACGCGGCGCGCTTCAGCCGACGAAGTGGCGGGAGGATCACCGGCTTCATTGGCGCTCGGCACAGCCAACGGCACGTTCGCGAGTCGCAGAATGGCCTGCGCAACGGGGCTGTTCGGGCAACGAATGCCGATGGTGCCGTTCGATTCACACGCTTCGCTCAACGTCGTTTTGACAGGCAGGATCAGCGTGAGAGGACCGGGCCAGAAATCTTTGGCGAGTTCTGCCGCGTTGCCAAGATCGGCAAGCTGTTTTGCCATTTCGATGTCACGAACCATGACTGGAAACGGTTTGCCAGCAGGACGATGTTTAATGGAGATCAAATTGTCAATGGCCTCGTCGTTGATGGCATCAGCCGCCACGCCATAGACCGTCTCTGTCGGAAAAATGATGACTTCGCCGTTCAAAACCGCCTGGGCAGCCAAAAATACCTGCGGTTCAAGCGGAAGATCTTCGGTCACAGTGACTTCAATATTGGACATATCAATTACCTCATAAAATGCTTTCAACGAATGGGAACCCATTTCACCGATCGTTCAAACGGCGCGTTCCTGGTACGAGCTATCATAGCACAAATTCGATGAATTCAGACACGGCACATCATCAAACTTCGTTGCGCGGCGTCGCGCACCCAGTCACAAGGGTTATTTTGCGCAACCTGTTGGAGCAAAGGCACGCGCGCCACGTCATGTTGATTACCCAGGACGTAGCAGACATTGCGTTGCAGGATGCGTGGATGCGCGGCCGCCATGGGCGTGCCGGCCAGCGCGCGCGTCAACTGCTTGGCCGAGCTCAACAGAACGCGTTCGGGCGTCAGATCGCGGTATGGCAACGGCATTTCGTCACCGAATTCGTATTGGGCGACAGGGCATGCGCGCTGACAACGGTCACATCCCCAAACGCAGTCGCCCATGGCGCGCGCAAAGGGTTCGGCGAGCGCGCCCGGGTGTTGTGTCGTCAAATAGGCGAGGCATGAAGACGGACGATAACCAACCGGTGAAAGTGCGCCCGTCGGGCACTGAGCGGCGCACGCATGCGCGCCGTGGCAGACGCAGTGACGCCCTGGCACCAAGTTGGCGGCCTCAAACATCACCGTGTTTTTCGACAAAACGCCTTCAAACGCGCTCAAATCGTCTGTCGTGATCAACTCACCCAGCACGATGCCGGCACCAAACTGGGGATGCACGAGCAAATGGTTAGACGCGATCCAACCCAGTCCAGCGCGCACCGCAAACTCGCGTTCCAGAACGGGTGCCGAGTCAACACAAATGCGCGTGGTACCATGGATCACATCGTTTTCGCGCAAAACGGCCTCAAGCTCAGTCAAGCGTTGGCGCACGACGGCGTGGTAATCACCGATCGCGCAAAAACGCGCCCACCCTTCAAACGCGCGGGGCAAGCGCAACAAGCCGCAGATCACGCTGCGCGCACCATCCAGAACGGCGTTCAGCGACTGTCGTGCCTGGGCATTCTTGGCCAGGTAAGCCAAGCCACCGGGTAGGTCGGGCTGAAGCCCTGCCAAATAGGCGTCAAACGTCACCGACTGAGTGGCGCACACAAGCCCAAGCGCGTCCAGCCCGGTCTGGGCGAGTTGTGCGTGAAGCTGATCGAATGCGTGCGATGATAACACGAGGCCTCCCGGCGGTGACGACTTAGCAACTAAGTTTTGTTTGCGATCATTTGGCGATAACGCGCCACCTGACGACGTTCACCCGTTTTGCGGTAGTGAATATAATCATCGATAATCGTCTGATGATCGAAGCAAATTGGTGATGGAAGATCATCAAGTGAATAATATTCAGCTTTTTCGGCATCATCGTCGCCTTTCGGCTCACCCTCGGCGTGTGCGAGAAACACGGTCGACATGGTGTGAAGCCGAGGGTCACGTTTGGGATCGGAATATACGTAGAAGAGCTCATCGAGTTGAACGTGGAGTTTGGTTTCTTCAAGGGCTTCACGCATTGCAGCATTTTCGATCCATTCACCTTCGTCGACAAAGCCGCCGGGCAAAGCCCAACCATAGGGCGGATTACGGCGTTTGACGAGAACGATCGAACCGGCTTTTTCGATGATAATATCGACTGTCGGCGTTGGATTTCTATATTCAGTCATTGTTTTGCCTCCATGCGGTCGTATGATTGATTCACTTGATCATTCTTGCAAATTACGAAATGCGATGATCCACGCATGTTGCCATCGTGCCATGAAGCAATTGGGCTTCAGAATACGAACCGCTATTTTATAATGATATATTCAGTTTTGGGCCCTGCCAGGCGAGGGGGGCGCGGCGTATTGGCGATTTCGATTTACCGTAGAGACGCAAAATTTTGCGTCTCTACGGTAAATCGTCGCCAATAGCCGCGTGGGGGGACACTTCCCCCCTCCAATTTTACTGACATTTTGCGGGCGTAGACCCCGAATTACGCGGTGAGGGAGAATTTACAGTAAAATCCGCTTTATTGTTCTTGGTATTTTGGCAATTTTTGCGAAAGGCAGCCTTGTTTGAGTTAAGCGAGTCGATCCTAGAACCATAATAGATCTTTGACAGACTACCATAGCCAACGATATCCAGAACATCTTTGATACTTGACGAGGAGGTGACGCCGGATGCTTCGTTCATATCCGAAAAGTCGAGCGCCTTCGTTGTTTTGGCCAAAACAAAGGCGCCGTGCTTCGAGCTCATCCCCCCCATATTTTTCGGACAAACATAATCGGCTGTAAGTGGCAGCGGCGTTCCATCAGCTCTTTCAGAGACGGTCACGAGAGCATAGCCACCGGCCTGGAGAGTCAACGAGGGCAGCGCGCATACATAAGAGTCTGCCACTGGTGCTGTAGCTTCCGAACCCATCCATTGAATGCTTGCACCTTCCAACTTGTCTGCGCCACCGAGGTTTTGGATCACGACGTAACGATCTTTATAGTCCGAATAATCATTGCCGCCACCGGGATAGATCTGGCTGATCACGAAATTGCCTTTGCCCGCAGACGCGTTGACGCAGGCTCCATTTTCACACGACGTTGAACAGGTTTCGACGGTGGATTCTGTGCCGCTTTTGCATTCGACGACGTTTTTGCCATTGCACTGCTTGCCCGTGTACGTGCAGCCTTGGGAGGCGACACAGGCGCCATTTTGACACGACGTCGAGCAGGTTTCCACGATGGATTCTGTGCCGCTTTTGCATTCGACGACGTTTTTGCCGTTGCACTGCTTGCCCGTGTACGTGCAGTCTTGCTGACTCGCCTTACAAGCCCCGTTTTCACACGCGACGAGGCAATGTTCAATGGTGCTCAACTGACCATCATGACACGCCACGACGTCTAAATTCTGGCACTTGATTTCTGTGAAGTCACATGCATTCGAGATACACGCGCCGTCTTTGCACCCATTCTTACAAATTTGATCCGTCTCGAGCTGGTTATCGACACAGATCTGGACGAAACGCCCGTCTTCATCACAACGTTTGCCGCTGAACGAACAGGCCAGGTCTTCCGACCATTCCGCCACACAGACACCTTTGCGACAACCATAATCCGTCGGACAGTCGTCGTCGCACAGACAATCGACATAATTCGTCTCGCTGCAACCGGCTAAAATACTCAAAGACAGCGCTACGAGGGCAAATTTATATTTACGAGTCAATTCAAATTTCTTCATAGGTTGACCTCTAAAAATTTCGTAGTTTATTTACTAAAAATGATCTCAATGAGACGTTTCATAATCTGCGATTTCAACCGCACACGGATGGCTTACAGTCTTACACTGACCATAGCCCTGGCAATAATTCATAACACCAAGATTGGCCAAAGTCGACACGCTCACCGAACTCTGATTCAAACATTTAATGATTTTCGCATATTTTTCGCCATATTTTGAATCTTTTACGCCTTTTACAAAGTTCGAAATGCATTCATCTTGTGAATAGCTACCACTCATCTTGTGATATTTCGTCCCAACCATTTGATTAAAGACTTCGTCTTTTGAAATTCCACTTTGAGAATAAATAAGTGTATCACATTCCACAGAACACCATAAAGTCGTTTCGGAGCCAAACGCCTTGTTTAAGGCTTCATCGAGCTTCTTACACGCTGGTACAACAAAATTCTCGCAATGTCCAGGTACGAGGTTCACCCATTCTTCGTAGGGTTCGCACTTCGAAGTTTGTTGCTTTTGGCATTCCCCATTATTGCAGATCTCATCGGATGCGCAGTTCAAATATTCATAATGATCGCCATTGCAGAATTTCACACGACCATTTCCGTCACAGAATTTATCATACCCCGTGCATTCCTTATCTGAGATAGAACCAGTATCCTTGCACTGACCGTTAAGACACTTCGTGCCAGGGGGACAAAGTGAAGACGTCCAATTACCGCCATGACAGATATTGACGCTCGTATCGCCAAGGCAATACGCATCATTTTCGACACATGCTCCGGCCGGCGTTGAACACTGATTATTCTGGCAAGTATAATTACTCGGACAAGTCGAATCGATCCAGGTATTATTATGGCAAACGCTCAGCACAGTGTCATTCTTGCATTTCTTTTCATTTTCGGTGCATTCTTTCTGTTTTTCTTTGCAAGCGCCATTTTCACACGTCGCCTGGTTGCCGCAATTTTCATATTTATATTCACCGCCGTCACACGTTTTTACGGAATTGCCTTCACAACTCGGCTTTTCGTTCGAATTACATTCTACTTTGCTATAATCGAACTCAAGAATATTACCTTTGTCGGGATATTCATCTTCGCCGCACAGGACGCTCATGTCGTAAGCATCAGGGCAGTCATATCTCATCGCCTGCAACGAGGTATCCTCAAAATCTTCACAAGTGAGTTTACTGCGACAAAGCAACACGTCCTGCATATATTCTTTGCAGCGTTCGAACACGGCAAGCTGATTGTCGACGGTCTGCACACACTCGGCCTGATCTTTAAAGCCCCATTTACGATAACCGCCACAGTCTTCAAAAGTTTGGCAATAACTGGCTGTCGAAAACTTCTTGAGAACGTCTTCGTCATCACACGACAAGCTGGTCGCGGCAACCAACCCCATCAATAAGGCTAAACTCCATTTCTTCATAGTTAAAACCTCCAGCGCCTCAAACTGCCATCGTCAGGCAAGCAAATCAGGCAACAAAAAAAAAGCTATACAAAACCAAAACGCGACGTGGTCAGACGTCGCGCAAGAACGCGGCTTTATAAGCAAATTTCATACCACACACCATCATACTCGTATGAAACGAACGCAAAAAAGCCCATTCTATTGGATAGGAATTAATCATCGATGACTTCGCCGAGCAAGTCATACTCGCTCGAATCGGTCACGCGAACTTTCACAAACTCGCCGATCTCAGCAGGCTCCTTGTCGCTATGTTCGTAGGACAAATAGACCTGTCCGTCGACCTCGGGAGCCTGTCCATAATAACGGCCCGTCAACACGAGTTCGTGTTCCGGACTCGGCCCATCGACGAGCACATCGAGCGTCTGGCCGATCATCTCGGCCATTTTTTGTGCATGGATCTCCTGCTGCACCGACATGATACGATCGCGACGAGCCGTTTTGACTTCGTCCGCGATCTGGTTGGGACGCGTCGCAGCCGGCGTGCCTTCTTCGGGCGAGTATTCAAACACACCAAGACGATCAAACTTGATCTCTTTGATCCAGTCGATCAGTTGATCCACGTCTTCTTCGGTCTCGCCCGGATAACCTGCGATCAAGCTGGTACGAAGCGTCATGCCAGGAATCCCGCGAAGACGACGCAAAAG
>JAZUKH010000195.1:0-12873 GCA_045643185.1 Myxococcota bacterium
CCCCCTCGCCTGGCGGGGCCTAATACCGGGCTGACGGTTTACCCCGTTTGTGCCTTGCCGTCTACATTAGATACAGCGACATTTTGCGATCCAGGCGCCTGACCTTCGACTGGCCTGTCGCCCGCCTGCGCCTCAAGACCGGCTTTTTGTTTCATCGCAAGCTCTTCAGCAACACTTCGCAGCATGCGAGGCGCCAGGCCTTTAATGACGCGCGCCACTTTACGGCTTCCGTCAAAATAGTCGGCGCACATAAACGCCACCGGGCTTTCATCCTCGATCAAAAACACGTACGACGACGTCGTCATTGTGAGCGACGACTGGCGCTTTCTGAACCCAATGACCGCGTTGTAATCGATCTCGCGCTTCGAAAAACCGATGCGATGAACAAACCCCGTCTTGTAAAACACCGTTTTGTCCAACACGTGGCGCAAACGCCAGACGCCGATCGCCGCGATCGGCACGGTCATCAAAAACAACGGCAGGCGAAGTGCCCAACTCGTTGGCATCAACAAATTCAGCGCCAACGGCACTAACCAACCCAGTGAACACAGCAGAATGTATTTGCGGCGAGGCATCAGTGCCGCACATGACGCCCCAAACTTCGCGTGAGCAACAAGGTCCGGAGCCGCATCGGGATACGTCAATTCACGATCGATCAGACGACGCTCGTCAATGTGGCAATCTGAACCGCGACGACGAGAACGAAATCCACGATACCAAACCACGACTTTGGGCAAAAACGTGATCATCAGCACGGCAAAACCGGCTAATCCGACCCACGGTCCAAAGGTACTTTGAAGGGCATCCATCATGGAAACGATTCCTTACTGCTTACATAGTCGATCACCACAAAACGACCTGACAAACCTACATTATCTTACACACGCATTTGTTTTTTCAACCCGATGCGACGAAAAAACGTGCTAAAACGTCACACTTGTGCCCAGGCACACCAGTTTATTTGAACCGAACTGGTTACTACTCAGGTGAAGTAAGAAAGTTTTAATAGAGAGCGCATGAACGCAAAGCGTTCAAAGCGCGTGTTATAAAACGAAAAAAGCGCGAACAGTATGAAAAATAGGCGGCTGGAAGCCGCGCACCGGCAATGCCGGTGCTGGCATAACCGTGTCTGTCGAACACGAAGGCAAGACGGGCACGGTTGATATGGCCTTTCCTTTTTGCCCCCGCGCCAAAGGCGCGCGGGCTGCTCGGCTAAGCTGTAACACGGTAGGTCTAGCACATACATAAATTGCTTTAATAAATCCCCAAAAACGTATACACAATGTCATTTTGCGAACGTGTATCGCGTTTTTTGGGCTTATTTGGCATGATTAAACTAATTTTTAGCATCGTTGCGCTTTACTTTGGCGCAGGCATCTACCCATTCATCAAGAAACACCCAGCCTGGCTGTCGTTTTTTGACGCCTTTGTGTTGGTGTCGATCATCGGGTTGACGCTTTTCCACCTACTTCCGCATAGTATCGAAGCGGCAGGCATGTGGGCTTTGCTAGCGGCGCTGATCGGTTTTGGTATGTTGTCCGCCCTTCACCTGATCCAGCCGCATCACGACCATGGACACGAAAAGACCCATAACGCGATCGTATGGTTTGCGCTCGTCGGCTTCATCATTCACACACTGATGGACGGCATGGCACTCGGCATGGGGCTGTCTGACACCGCAAATTTTGCTGATGCCTTGGGACTTGGCGTGCTGTTTCACCGTTTACCGGTCGGCATTTTCTTTGCCATGATCCTGATGCCGAGCTACGGCGCCAAAACGACGATCGCCGCCATGACGGCGCTTGCCACGTCGACCCTCATCGGCGCGGGCATTGCGCATTTCGCCATGCCACACATGGGACTCATGTTTTTGAACCTCGTGCAGGCACTCATCGCAGGCTCCTTACTTCACGTGGTTTTTCACAACATCTCGATCGAAGGCGAAGGTCACAAAAAACACGGTTGGGCATGGGCAAAAGGCCTGGGGGCCGTCGTTGGCATAGCCGTCTTGATTTTGATCGACACCGTCATGCCGGCCCACGCGCACGCGCATGGTGTAGACACATTGATGACCATTGCAGAACAGCTGTTGGGCATGAGTCCTTGCTGGATCGCCATGACTGCCATTGTTGCGCTCGCCTACTTTTTGAGACGCAAAAATCACCATTTGGGTTGTGAGATCGCTGCGTTGCTGGATCCCCAACCGACACCAGGCTTGGTCGATGCCCGATTTCACGGTTTTAACGCGGCTGCCCTGATCGCTGCCACAGCATCACTCAGTCTGCCAATGCTGCTCGCCTGGTTGATCGGCAACACGCTCGTCGCAATTTACGCGCGCCACGAGTCCAAACACTTCGAATTTTGTAATGCCTGCCAGCGTTACGAATCTGACAAGCGCTGCACTCAAACCAAGTCATTCGGACTGTGGCTCGCCACGTCGTGGTCACAGTTGTTCATTTTTGCCGTCGTTTTGGCGCTCACACCCACGTATTTCGAACCACTTCTCGAAGATATGACGCTGCCGACCTGGGCGCTCGCCCTGGCCGTTGTGATCACGCTTGCCACACTCGTCTTGGCCAAACGCGGACTGGCTTACATCGTCACCGTTTTTTTAGCAGCGGTCGGCGCATCCTGCCTCGAGCTGCATGAGCCGAAAGACCTAGCCTTATTGCTCGTCCTTGCCTGGGGTGCCGGCTTTTTATTCGACTACCACGCCAGTTACCTGTTGCGCACCGGTCTTGATGATGAGTCCTCACTCAAGCGACTCAAACGCATTCAGATCGTCGCCCCAAGCATTATTATAGTATGCGCTCTGGCTGCCGGTGCCGGTTTTGCCGCAACTCACCCCGTTGAAGTATCACAAACAATCGTTGTGCCCGATGAAGTGTCAGAAGATCAACATGCCTTGCCTTCAAGCAATGTCATAGCGCACGAACACGACGAACACGCGCCCGAACACGACGAACACGACGAACACGCGCACGAACACGACGAACACGCACACGAGCACCACCATCATCACCATCACGACATCGTGTTTGATCATCATGACATGCTGCCACAAATTGTCGCGCAACTCATAAGCGTGCTATTGTTTTTGCTGACAGGTCTCGTCTTGATGTTCAGGCACGGACCAAGAAAATTGTTCGAAATGGCAATGGGCCGACATGGTCATCGACATGAACACGAACATGCACATGAACACGAACACGAAGATCACAGTCACTGTCACGAACACGAGTGCCATGAATGTCACGAGTGGCATGACCATCACGAACACCACGACCACGATCTCGATGAAAAATAACGGGAACATCGCGTCCTGATTCCTCGTTTTACACGCCGTGTGTCAAACGAGACCATGATACAAACACAAGTTTTTACGCGTCGCCTCATGCGACGGCATAACGCATCTACTCAAAATACAGCGCCTTTTTGGAGGAAATATGAAATTCAAAGTCTGGAGACAGGCTGACGCCAAATCCGAAGGTCATTTTGAAACCTACGAACTGGACGTTAAAAGCGAAATGTCGCTTTTTGACTGTCTGGACACGCTCAACGAATCGCTCGTCATGAAGCACGAAGCGCCGATCGCATTTGATTCAGATTGTCGTGAAGGCATTTGCGGCACGTGTGGTCTGGCAGTCAACGGCGTGCCCCACGGCCCTGTGCCTCGCACGACGACGTGTCAGCTACACATGCACCATTTCAAAGGCCAGGACGAGATCACGATCGAACCATTCCGCGCGAAAACGATGCCGATCATCAAAGACTGCATGGTCGACAAGTCGGCACTCGACCGCGTAGCCAAAGCCGGTGGCTACATCAGCGTCAAAACCGGTCAACAACCTGAAGCCAACGCCATCCTGATTCCCAAGAAAAAAGCTGATGAGGCGTTCAGCTACGCGGCCTGTATCGGTTGCGGCGCCTGCGTAGCCGCTTGTTCAAACGGTGCGGCGCACCTCTATACTGGCGCCAAGATCGCCCAGTTGCTCGCACTCCCCCAGGGCGACCCGGAACGCGCTGAACGCGCACACAAAATGGTTCAACAAGTGATGAAAGAAGGCTTTGGCGGTTGTTCTAACGAGGGCGAATGCGAAGCCGTATGCCCAAAACAGGTCAAAACTGGCGCCATCGCCGCCATGAACCGCGAATACATTCGATCTTTGTTCACAAAGTAGCGCCGTAACTGGTTGCGGCGCTCTCCTGTGGATAAATCTGTGGATAATTTAAAAAATATAAAAAAAAATCTTGCCAAGACGGGACGTTTGAGCTATTAACGCGCGCCGTCACGGGGCGTGGCGCAGTCTGGTAGCGCGTCTGCTTTGGGAGCAGAAAGCCGTAGGTTCAAATCCTATCGCCCCGATTCCACGCGCTCATAGCTCAGCTGGATAGAGCAACGGCCTTCTAAGCCGTGGGTCGCAGGTTCGAATCCTGCTGGGCGTACTTTTCCGGCATTTCATAGCGTTCTATTTGGGCTAGATTTGCTTTAATTTGTTTCCTTAGAGGTGATTACAATGGCAGCAGTTCGCGAAAAAATCCGTCTCGTCTCCGAAGCCGGTACGGGCTATTTCTATACGACCACAAAGAATCGTAAGACGACCCCCGATAAACTTCGTTTCAAAAAATATGATCCGAAAGCCAAACAGCACGTTTGGTTTAAAGAAGCTAAAATCAAGTAATTTCTCTTGATTCACGATTTCTTCAAAAAGGGACGTTTGGATGAGTACGCTGATCCTAGGAGATTCAGCGTATATATCCACGTCCCTTTTTGCGTTCGACGATGTCGTTATTGTGCCTTTTTTTCCACGACATTCAAAACGCTCCCCGAAAACGAATACGTCACAGGTTTACTTCAGGAAGCAGCGCTTCGCGCTGACGACTTCACAACCTCGGAAGTTCCCAAACGCCTTCACACGCTATATTTTGGCGGTGGCACGCCATCTCGGCTCTCAGATTGCGCCATTGCTAGATTGTTGCAAGGTATACAAACACGATTTGGACAAGCGGACGAGATCACGTTGGAGTGCAACCCAGAGCACGTCACGCCAGAACGTGCACGAGCCTGGAAAGACATGGGCATTCATCGTCTATCTCTTGGTGTTCAATCCTTTGACGACCGAATGCTCACATTTTTTGGCCGCGGACACACTGGCGACCAGGCCAAACGAGCGATAGAAACGATCTTTAAGGCCGGTATTCGCGAGATCAGCCTCGACTTGATCTATGGCGGCCACCTGGACGGCGTTGATCCGCTTGAACTCTGGTCACAACAACTTCAATGCGCACGACAATGCGGTACGCAACACGTTTCGTGTTACGCACTCACGCTCGAACCGCACACGCCATTGCATTCTTTACAAAACCGTGGTCAAAACGTCCTCGAATCCGACGAGTGCATGGTTAAAATGATGCAAATGATCCCCGACGGGCTTGGTATGCGTCAATACGAGATCTCAAACTATGCGATCGACGGATGCTTTTCAGCCCATAACACGTCTTGCTGGGCTGGTGAGTGCTACATGGGACTCGGTGCGGGCGCCCATTCATTTTGGAAAAATCACGATAACTTTGTGCGACGCGCAAACCTGGCCGATGTCCATGCCTACCTGGCCGCGACAAGCCACGGCAACGATGCACCAACAGACTTCGTGGAGAACCTCAGCCCTCAGCTGCACCTCGCAGAATCCCTCATCTGTGCCGCGCGAACGCGTTTTGACTGGTGCCCAGAACACATTGCAATACGCGACAACGCTGATCTGACACCCTATCGCTCTGCGCTTCAACTAGCTGTAAAGCGCGGTCTACTCAAAAAACTCGACGCACCAGATGGCGATGTCTATCAGACAACAAACACCGGTGTCATGCTCAACAATATTCTCGACGAGATCCTGTTTGAACCTGCCCCCACTGAATGAGCGGCCACGTTCCGTAATAACGACAAAATGGCTTTTGTTGCCTGCGCAAAGATCACGATTCAGCGGCCATAACACAATGTAGGTAAATGTGCGTAATTCGTGACAAAATCCTATAGACGAATTAAATTTGGTGTAGAAATTGTTTTTGGTCGTTGCTTTTGAACCACAAAGCACGACTCAAAACGAGAATCATTTGTCGAAGGCACAAACATGAAAAAAGTCACCCAAAAGTCCGAAAAAACCGATCTTATCGCGCCAAACATGGTGTCTGACGAAGACATTGTCGTCGAAGATGAACCGTCTATGGTCGATTTGGAAGAAGAAGATGACCTCGAAGCCGAATTTGAAGACATCGACGTCACAGAAGATGCGGACTTGTTGCCTGAAGCCATGTTTGACAGTACCAAGTCCGGTGTCACAGACATCAAAACGATCGACGTCGATTCACCGAGCGGTATGCTCGCTTTACGCAATGCTTTCAAACCACGTCACTATTGTTCAGACACGACGAGCGATCCGCTCACACTATACCTTTCGCACATTCGTAATCACCCGATCCTCGACACTGAGAGTCAACAAAAGCTTGCGATCAAATACAAGAAAGATAACGATCTCGAGGCTGCCCAACTCCTCGTCATGACAAATCTGCGACTCGTCGTCAAAATTGCCCGTGAATACAAACGTCGTTGGGCCAATCTGCTTGAACTCATTCAGGAAGGCAATGTCGGGCTCTCCGAAGCAATTCACCGCTACGATCCCTATCGCCAGGTCAAATTCACTTCGTACGCGCAATACTGGATTCGCGCTATGATCCTGAACTACCTGATGAATCACTTTCAACCGATCAAGATCGGATCGACACGTGCCGGTCGAAAACTTTTTTACAACCTCAAAAAAGTGCGTGCGCAGCTACAGCGTGAAGGCCATACGACGCCTACACCAGCCCTGATTGCCGAAAAACTCGGTGTTTCTGAACAAGACGTCATCGATGTCTCGCGGCAACTCGATCAACCTGCATTGAGTACAGATCAGACGGCACCCGGTTACGAAACAACCACCATCGGCGAATTACTGCCGGATACATCCGAGTCTCCCGAAGAAACCGTGGCCAACGAGGACTTTTACGGAAAAGTCCACGATATTATGCATGCATTCGGGGAATCCCTGACCGATCCAAGAGAACTCGCCCTGTGGAACCGACGCTTGATTGCCGATGACCCGATCACCCTCTCTGACCTCGGTGCCGAATACCACATCAGTAAAGAACGCATCCGCCAGATCGAAACGCGACTCAAAGACCGATTCAAAACCTATATCTCACAGCGACTGGACGGCGATATCTCCACCTTCTTCTAGCCTGTCAAACGAACAAAACCAGTTTTCTCAATGCCGTCTCAAACGGGTCGCTTATTGTTAACAATTAGATGTTAATATACCCCCGGGTTAATACAGAAAGCGCATGAACACCAAGCGTTCGAAGCGCGTCGAACGCTTCGAACGCGCGAGCCTGCTCGACCAAACAGTAACAATTAGAGTAATTGTTTTACAAAGTCTTTGCCGAGTCAGTTTGAGACCTTTATAATGTTTGCGGAAAATTGGTCGTGAAAATTTGCCGAAGTCGGCAGATCGGAACGCCACATATATAATGAAGGAGTTTCCCTCATGAGTACTTACACAGTTAGATCCGGCGACACACTTTCGGGCATAGCCAATCGGTTTAATGTCAGTGGTGGCTACATGGCACTTGCCAAGTTAAATGGCATCACCAACCCCAACATCATTAGTGTTGGTCAGAAGCTCACGATTCCGGACACGACGACCTCCGCCTCGAGCAGCACGAGCACCAGCACGAGCACCAACACGAGTTCCGGAACAAGTTCAAGCAGCGGTTCGTCGATCGGCGTAGGGTCTACGGTCAAAATCACCGGTGCCACTTATTCCACGGGACAGACAATTCCCAACTGGGTCAAAGCCAATAACTACACGGTCTGTCAGATCAATGGTTCAAAAGCCCTGATTCAGGAAATCTACAGCTGGGTCAATCTAAATGATCTTCAACTCGTTTCGGGCGGTGTGAACACGCCGACGACGGCGCCTCAAGCCCCCAAGACTGAAGAAAAAGCTCCTGAAGAAACAAAACCTGAGACAAAAACCGAAACCAAACCGAGCGAAAGTACGACAACGCCTTCCACCGGTAACTCGATCATCGCTGGGTCCAGAGTTAAGATCACGGGTACCCAGTATGCGACGGGGCAAACGATTCCGGGCTGGGTCCGTGAAACCACCCACACGGTCTCACAAATTAGTGGCGAGAAAGCGTTGTTAAAAGAGATCAACAGCTGGGTCAAAGTGAGTGATCTTCAGCTCGTCTCGGGTGGCGGCACGCAAACCCAGACGCCGACCACCGACAACACGCCAAAACCCGACAACAGCGCTGCACAAGCCGACACCGAAAGCATCATCCTCGATGTCCCGCTCAAGCCGCAGCAGACCGATCACACATGCGGTTCCGCTTCCGGCGCTATGGCTGCAACCACCTATTGCGGCCATAATATCACTGAGAATGACATTTGGAACGACGCAGGCGGCTACGGCACATACGTTTTCCGAGTCAAAGACCAGATCAACGCCAATATCTCAAAATACGGTAAAGGCTACGATTATGACTACACGACCACCTCTTCGACCAGCCCGAACTTCCTCAAAATGGTCAAGGCTAGTCTCAAGAAAGGCGCACCAGTGTTGCTCCGAGTCGCACCGGGCAAGAACGTGTACGGCTACAATAGCAGCGGTCACTACGTCGTCGTTTCCGGTGTTTATAGTGACAAAAACGGCACCCAGCTTCGCATCACGGACCCGTGGTCGAGCACCTGGTACAGCAACCGTAATGGCCAGATCTTCGACTCCAGCCTTTCCAACATTCAGTCGTCCCTCAAGGGCGGTAACAGTGGCGAAGGTTACCTCATCCTACACAAAGATGCCAAGTAAACGCGCCTAAAACACTTTGAAAAGCCTGTTTGTGTAAACAAACAGGCTTTTTTTGTCATTAGTCAAACATTACTACTCAGCCAAGGAAGGCATTGTCTGGTCAGAAATTCATAATCTCAGCCGTAGCGAAGCCGAAGGCAAGCAGGCTGAGATTGGGGCGAGCTGAGACGTGAGGGCCTCGCGTCTCCACGGGTTCGAAGCCGAAGTGTAGCGACGTAACGTGGCACGTCGTCGCGGCCGCCGACACCTAAATTTAGTTTACGATGATCTGCCTTAACTGTTCCTGTTTTTTGTAAGGCCGTGTGGCATGTTTGAGCGAAGCGAGTTCCACACGGCCGACCCCAAAAGCGCTCGGGGTTGCAAGGGGGACGAGCGCCAGCGTCCCCCTGCGCGCCGCAGGCCCAGGCCTGCTCCAAAAAATAATTAAAGAATAAACCATAAAGATATGATCCTTGGTTGAAAGGTAACGAATCTATATGAAAAAACTATAAAATATGCTAGACTGAGCAACCATTGCTGTTGACCAATTTTTTGGATATCATACGCGACTTTTATATATAAAACATTGTATTTTCTCATAATATAACAAGGCATCTCATGGAAAGACCGACGATCGATACGCCATTTCAAATTGCACAGGAATATACATTTATTCGAGGCATTGAGTCAGGCCCACAAAAAGGCGCGATACTTGCCCAACGCAAACGCGATCAACTCAAATGCGCCGTCTGGTTCTTTCATTACAACCAAATTGAACACTGGGAATACCTGGATGCAGCCAAACGTGACCTGGAACGTCTCAGACACCATCCGATCGACGGGCTGCCACGCATTCTGGATGTCCTCGAGTTTTGTGATCCGCCCTCCCCGCTGCTCATCTACGTCGAAGTGTTCAATGACCGCGGTTCGACGCTCGAAGAACTCAGTCGATCAGGGCAACTGAGCGATCCGTCAGACATCGCGATGGCTGGCGTCGGCATTTGTCGCATTTTACGCAAAATGCACGCAACGCTTCCCCCGGTGATCTTTAATCAACTCAATGCCCGCTCGGTCATCAAGACACCGGAAGGCCAATATCGACTCACACGCACCGGTAATCTCAGTCGTCTGTTTGACGGAAACCAACTTGTCGGCTCACTACGCGAGCTCTCGGTGCAGCCGCCCGAAGGCATGCTCGACGAGTCCATTCCAGCCACCGACACCTACATGCTCGGGTCCACGCTCTTTTGGCTGCTCACCCACGACTTGTTTGATCCCGAGATCGGCCTCGAAGTCGCCAATTTAACGGCCGGCTGGGCCGCGTTGCTCAACGACATGCTTGCCACTGACGTCAAAACTCGTTTGAGCGATCTCGATCTCATCGAATCACGATTACGCGAACTCGCCCCGGCTTTTAATCGACATACACCGGATCTGCCCGCTGGCGATTCGCTCTCACGCCTGCCCCAAATCGAGCTCGAAAACGAACACCGAAGCATGGAAATGGCCCGCGAACGACTCAACGAGTCTGTGACCGCCAAAATGGCTCGCTGGCAACGAAAATTACTCGATCTATCTCTGCGCAATCCGCTCATCAACCTCAAACCCAAGACCACCAACCTCGTCTTTCTGGGACTCGACCCCATTGAACTCACTCGTGCTTTTGCAAAAGGCAAAAAATTCAAGATCACCGGTTTTGAACACACGCCACAAAACGACACGCCAGAGGCGATCCAAGCGATCTGTAACGAAAACTTCGCTAAAAACATCCTGACGAGCGACGTTGCCCCAGACGAATACAAGCGAAAACTCAATAAACTCTACACGACGACCCAAAATAACCTGCGCGAAAACGGCACGAACACGCTGTTCGTCTCACTGTGTTCGCTCGTCTGGCGCAAAAAAGCCGGCGACAAAACGACTTATCACGCGCCGCTGCTCCTCGTGCCCGTCACACTCGACCGTCCGACAGCACAAAGTCAGGTCACGCTCACAGCGCTGGACTGCGACGAGTACTTGTTTAACACGACGCTTCTCGAGATGCTCAAACAAGATTTTGGCCTGCTCATCCCGGATTTCAACGAACTTTCGCTGAATGTGACCGGTTGTGACGACCAGCGCCCGCCTTCGCTCATCGACAACCTGCCACGAAACGAGAACGGCATCGACCTCGCCGTGATCCTCCAACTGATCCGTCACGCGCTTCGCGAACATCCCGAGTTTTCGCTCGCCAACGACGTCATGCTCGGTCACTTTTCGTTCGCCAAATACCTGATGTGGAGCGACCTCGTGAACAGCGGCCCGGCACTGAGTCAAAACCCGGTCGTGAACCACCTGCTCTACTCCGCGCGCAGTCCGTATTTGAACGAAGTCGAGTTCGTTTCACCACAAACGATCGACCAGACCTACGCACCATCCGATTTGATGCTGCCATTCGCCGCCGACGCAGCGCAAACAGCTGCCGTCGCCACAGCCGATCGCGGCAAAGACTTCATCATCATCGGGCCACCCGGCACTGGAAAAAGCCAGACGATCGCCAACCTCATCGCACATCTGCTCGGCAAAAACAAACGCATCCTCTTCGTCTCCGAAAAGATGGCAGCACTCGAAGTCGTCAAACGTCGACTCAATGCCGTCGGACTCGGCGATTTCTGCCTCGAACTGCACTCCAACCGAGCCAACAAATGCGACTTTTTACAGCAGCTCAATCACGCCATGGCGCGCGCCGACGAGATCCAAAAAACGGTCAAAACGCGCAGCTGTGACGACCTCGCACAGATCCGTCAAAAGCTCAACACCACCATCGATCACATGCACCGCGTCTGGCCAAACGGGCTTTCGCTCTATCAAGCCATGGGCGTCAAAATGCGACATGGCAAATACGCCAGTGCGTTTCGATTCAACTGGACCAACGCCGACATTCACACCAAAACTGATTTTGAGCAACGCATTGACTGTGTCGAAAGCATCCAGATCGATCTAGGCACCCTGGGCAAAATCAAAGACCACGCCCACGCGCTTATCGAAGAGACCTCATGGACACCCCTTTGGGAGCAGGACCTCGTCGAAGCGTGTACCCAAACCATCCAAGCCAGTGATGCACTCCAAAATGCCGTCTCCAACTTCGTTCAAGCCCTGGCTCTGCCGCAGGACGACTATTCGATCGCCCAGATCGCAGCTTTCGAGCGTTCCTACGACGCGCTGAACGAACAACGTGGTTTTTTGGCCAAATATTGTGGCATCAAACTCGGTCAAACCGCCCTCGACACCGTGGTCGAATCTCTCCAAACTTATATCGCCTGCTCGGGCGCCAACGCCCTGAAAGACGACCAAGCCTGTTCGCATGCCCTCAACCAGTGCCTGTTTCCGATCAACGAAGCGTTTGAACAGTTCATCCAGGCAGCCACCCAGTTTCGCAAGACGTCCGAGTCGATCCGCCCCAACCTCGACTGCCCGTCTCTCACCCTGACCGACGAGGAATGCGACGCCATCCAAACTGCCCTCGCCCAGATGCGTGAATTCGAAGAAGCTGCGACCCTCATGGCTGACCCCGACGCGACTGTTTTAGCCATCAGCAACCAGTTACCCAAAACTGACGCCCAAAACACCGGACACATCGCCCACAAAACGTTGACTGCACTCAACGCACTCAACGCCGAATTTGCCCAGAAATACACGACTTTTGAAACCACGCGCGCGCAGCTCTGTCAAAAGCTCCATTTGCCCGAACTTGACGAGACGCAGCGTCTCAATGAAGTGCTCGCGGAACTCGTCCAAACGCTGGCCAAATGCTACCAGCTCGAAGTCGGATTCAGCCTGGGCTCGAACGCCAAAAACACGCTCGCCGCGCTCAAAGAAGTCAAAACGCACCTCGCTTTGTTTGCCCAGACCATGACTCAGTTGAGTGCCGAATACCCCAACGACGCCTGGCGCCGCATTCACGGTGCCACACTCGCCAATGACTGGAACAACGCCGTCAACGCCTGGT
>JAZUKH010000196.1:0-1878 GCA_045643185.1 Myxococcota bacterium
TATTCTGTTACGAGTTCCTGGCTCACCATAATGTGGTCGAGGCTTTCGTACATGCCGTTGTGGATGTGCGTGTAGTAAAAATCCTGGTAACTGCGACGCGCCTGGATATCTTTGACGTGGTAGAGCAAAAGATCCCATTGACGGCGTTTGACGCTGTCGGACAGACGATGTTGGGGCACTTCGCCTGAGATGATGCGTGAAGTCACGGCGTTGCCTGTGTCATTGACGTCGCCGCAAAGAATGACTGGACGATCTGGAATTTCAAGCGTTTCCGAAACGAGTGCGCGAACTGCGACCGATTCCGAAGCTCTTAACATGAGTGAGCGACTTTGCGCCCGTGCCAGATCGATCGGGTTTTGTGAATCTTCGCCCGCGTAAAAGATCTCACGTTTTGATTTGAGGTGGATGACGAACACGGTGATGATGCCATAGTCTGGAATCAGGATGTCCGCTTTGATGACGGGGCGAGTGAAGGTTGTGAAGGGGAGTGTGACGCGGTTCGATCCACCATGCGGGTTGAAGTCGATCACCGCGTTTTCGGGAAAATGCGTGTACACTTCAATGTTTTCGACGGGGTAACGCGATAACAGCGCAACACTCGGTTGATCGCCCGTTTCTTCGGCCATATAGACCCTGGCATGACGGTATTTCGGGTTATTTTTGATGATCCGAACCAGTGCTTCGCGATGAAAAAGCTCCTGAAAGGCGATGATGTCCGCATCAATTTCGTTGAGCATGCGTTCGATCCACTCGGCTTTTCGTCGATATTCATCTTTGGTGAAATATAATGAACCGCCGTAAGCTGAACGCTCGGGAAGCATGAAGTTCATCAGGTTGAAGGTGCCAACTTTAATCGTTCGGATGTTTTGGTACATGAGTGACTCCAATATAATTGGTTAAAAAGTCCGCTATGGGCGCAAACGCCGATCAGTTTAGCACATTTGGGCGTGTACGCGTCAATTTGTCTGATAGACGCGTGAGGCGTGTGCAGAGAAGTGAACAAAAATGTCAGTCTCCGTTTAATAAGCTGTGCGTTTGTGGTACATTGTGGGTTTGCTGAGCCACAGACAAGGCGAGTATGAAAATTCCGAGGTATGTTCCCATGAATTTGAATGAAGCAATTTTGGCGCGTCACAGCGTCCGTCGTTATCTTGACAAGCCGATCGAAGAGATCCTGGTCAAACAGATCCAGCATGTGATCGAAGAAGAAAACGCCCGTTTTCATCTTCAGTTTCAGTTTGTGCGAAACGAGCCAATGGCCTTTTCCGGCTTTATTGCGCGTTCCAGCCATTTTGAAAACGTCAAGAACTACGTCTGTCTTGTGGGCAGCAAGTCTGATGATCTGGAAGAACGCGTGGGATATAGCGGTGAAAAGATCGTTCTTTTGGCACAGCAACTTGGTTTGAACACGTGTTGGGTCGGCGCTTCGTACAAAAAAAGCAAGGCAGGCTGCGTTATCAACAAAGCGGATAACGAAAAACTGGTCGCTGTCATAGCCGTAGGTTATGGCGCCAACCAGGGGGTTGCACATAAAACCAAGCGCGTGCAGGATGTTAGTCAGTGTGATGGGGCGATGCCGGATTGGTTTGTGAAGGGCGTGGAAGCGGCGCTTTTGGCACCCAATGCCTTGAATCATCCGAAGTATAAATTTATTCTTCGGGGCGACCAAGTTTTGGCGAAACCTGGCTTTGGGTTTTATACGAAACTGGACCTTGGTATCGCGAAATATCACTTCGAAATTGGTGCCGGCCAGGAAGTTCACTGGGTTGTCGATGAATGAAAGGCGCATGAACTTGTAATGAGGCCCTGCCAGGAGAAGGGGTAGCGGCGTATTGGCGAATGCCAATAGCCGCGTAGGGGGAGACTTCCCCCTCAAAA
>JAZUKH010000197.1:0-11397 GCA_045643185.1 Myxococcota bacterium
GAACAGCTGAAAGCCGGCGTTTTGCACTGATCACACGTCGCGCACTGACTATCGCATGACTTGCATTCGGAGCACACGACCTGGTGATCCAAGTAATCGATCATGTATGTGCCGCCGTTCGGATCGGTACACTTTGCGCACAAATAACCATCGGAACAATCCTGCACAACACAGTAATTGCCCATGTGCTTAATGTGCTCGACCTGCTGATTGTCCTTATTGTCATCACCGCAGGCGACAAACAACATAGCGGCACAAGCCAGGCACGCGCCAAGCACCGATCTGACCAGATTAATTTTTTTCATATCTATCTCCGAAATGATTAGTAGAAGCGGCAACGCGTATCCGTGGGTTCCGGCGAAGCATAGGTCGTGTAAACAAAATCGCGAATGACAGCCATGTGCTGCATGTTCGTGGCTCCGGAATCGCTGATCTTGACAACGGATGGCAGATCGGCCAATTCGTTCACGTAATTATGCTTGGCACAGCCGAGTTTGATGGTCTCTTTGTTCTTTGACCCGGTCGCGCCGCCATAGACGCGGGAATCGAAGACATGGCCGTTTGGATAGGTGTGTTCACCGATCACGATGGGGATCTCGCACTGGTCGAAATTGGGCGAAACAAGCAACCAGTCATAAGGATCGTCGCGCACCCCACTCGGTGAATTGCTTGTAAACCGGTTGTCATTCTGGTCAACGGGGTAATTGACACCATTTTTGGTCGCGAATACGCCTTCAAACGCCGATTCGACCGAACTGACTTCAGTCGGGCGAGTGTTGAAATCCCCACCGATCATCGCGACATACGTTTTGGTCGGATCAGCTGCTTTAAGAGAGGCCAGCTTGTCTTGAATGTACGTCGCCAGTTCAGGCATTTCTTTCTGATGCTTGGCCTTGTCCGTCAGCAGATGGACGCTGACAGCCAAAACGACGAGGCTGCCAGGCATTTTGATGACGGCCCAGTCATAATTTCGGTTCGTCGGGGTCACAGAACCGCGCCAGAAGCCGTCTTCAATGATCGGATAGCGTGAAATGATCCCATTTGGGATCGGCGAAGTGACAGCGGGGGCGTGTGTCGCATATACGAACTCCTCCCCAAAGGTCGTTTGCACGAAATTATCGAGGGAACCGGCATACCCAAATTCCTGAATCATAATGATGTCCGGCTGCAATGCCTTAAAAATGCGGATGCCCGGATCTTCATACATCTGTTTTGAACCCGACGTAATGTTTGCAGCCATCAGTCGAATACGGTGGACATCCGAACTGCTGTCTTTATCGAGGTTCGTGAGCGTGATGGGGGAAAGTGAATAATGATCGAACTTGCTATCTTCGCTCGTAACCGTAAACCGCACTTTGTAATTGGCATCGCCATCGACCAGTTCGTCAGGAATGCCCGTGACGGTAAACGTTTTGACGACGTTTGTCTCACCAGCCGGAAAAGTCACGTTTTCAGGTGTAATTTTGGCTTCTTTGCTGTTCGTGGGCATCGCGGAGACGACTACGTCGTGCGTCGGTCTGCCGGTCATTTTGAGCGAAATGTCTACCGACTTGCCGGTTTCGTCCGTCACGGTCGATTCGGGCGTCAAGACGAGCAGACCGCCTTCAGGATGCTTTCCATCGTCGACGACGTTGACATCCACGACGTAGCTAAGATCATCAAAGCGTGCGTCGTCACTCGTCAATTCGACGAGCACGGCCACCTGCTGATCGCCGTCCAACATCTGGTCATCGACGCCATTCATCACGAAACTGGCCGCGTCCTGCCAATTGGTACTCGTAAAAGTCGCTTCCGTCCGGTCGAGTGCAACTTCCGACGGGTCGTTAACCGTGATCACCACGTGCACATCGGCTGTCGGCGCGGCATTCAGTTGTACGATCAAGCGTGAACTTGTCACGACTTCCGAGATCTCAACATTGCGCGGAACGACCGAGACCAACTCACTGTCGGTCTGCTCATCCCCGTCCTCGTTGTGTTCATCCGGTTTTTGATCATGCGAACACGTTCCCGTCGTTTCGCAATCCTGCAGTGTACTGTTTTCGTCGTTCGAATCGCATCCAACCCAGCCCAGGCTCAGCGCCAAAGCAAGGCTCCAAATCGTTCGTTTTTTCATCCTCAAAATTTTCTCCTGACAGACATAGTCCAAGGCCGAAAATCCGGCTAAACACGTCTAGTCGTTTACGACAGCAATTACCAATCTTTTTTGGGGTCATTCATCTATAAATATGCTACAAAATGTGCCATACGGCTAGCGGATCAATGACAAAGTCCGTGTATTTCAAGCATTTCACCATATCAGGGCGCGAGATTGCCCATGAGCGAGGTCTTTATGAAAAAAATAGCGTACATTTTGATCAGCGGTTTAATGTTCGTCACAGTTTCGTGCAGCGAAAGCGATGACAGCGCTGACAGCCCGACGGGCGAAGACTGTGCGACCCAGTGTACGAAAGGCCAAACGGCGTGTGTTTCCGGCAACGTGTCGAAGTGCGAAATTGACGCCGCGGGCTGTCCCAAATGGGTCGTGCAAACGGTGTGCAGTGCCCAACAGACTTGCGATGCGGGCACAACAACGTGCAAACCCCGAGACACGTCGGGCGAAACAACGATACGCTTTATGGCCGGCAACATCACGTCGGGCCTAAACCAGACGTACGACATGGGCGATGGCACGCGCATTTTTGAGGCATTCAAGCCCGACATCGCGATGATCCAGGAATTCAGCCTTTTGGGATCAACGCGCGAAGCGTGGGTCAAATCAACCTTTGGCGACGACTTTACTTTCTCGGTCAGTGACCGCGACAACAACGGCTACCTTCCGAACGGCATTATTAGCCGCTACCCGATCAAAGACCACGGATTTTGGGAAACCAACGTGGATAGTGCCCGCAACTGGGACTGGGCCGTGATTGACCTTCCTGGCAACACCGACCTGCTTGCCATCTCAGTCCATCTGCACACCTCTAAAAACCCCGAAGAAATCCCTGTGCTAATCGAACAGATCAAGCAAAAGCAGGCGGAAGGCAATTACTATGTCGTGATCGGCGGTGACTTCAACACGAAATCCCGTAACGTGGTCAGCAAAAACTTTGGCGATGTGTTCAATGTGTCCGGTCCGTGGCCCGTCGACCAGAATGGCAACGAATCGACCGACGAAAAGCGCACATACAATGAAAACTCAGGCACCTATCGTCCACTCGACTGGCTGCTTTTCAGCAAAGACCTGGATGCCCTAGAGATCCCCATCACGATCGGTCAGCACACGTACACCGACGGTCACATCATTGACAGCCGAGTCTACGCTTCGTGCGCTGCCCATAACGGCGCCAACGAGCTGGACATCGTCCCGCCGCTTCAGGCCGGTGACTCTGAATCCCTCAACATGCAGCACATGGCTATCATCCGCGATGTCGCCATTAAATAAGCATGTCACTCATTCGCAAAAACATTAAGAAAATTCAAACGCAGCACCTCGCCGACGAATTTTATTCACATTTCTTCTTTAATTTCCCTTGAGCGTCCGCCCCAGGAAATCATGAGGCGCCGTCAATCCATCGGCGTATTTTCCAAAGAAAACTTCTGTATTCGACATTTCACACAGTCTGTACTAGAACACCATGAGATAGCTGTCCATAGTCCGTGAGGCAACTTCAGATTGTACGCCTTATTAAATCAAAAGGCTCAAAATCCTGAAATAATGAATCGATTACTTATGTGATGAATAAATGCAAAATAATCGTGAATAGCGAGATATTTTGCATTTACCCATTGTGGAGAATAAAAACTGAATCACAAAAAGATAGCATTCATACTTACGTGTCTTGCACTAGCAGGTTCTACAGGGTGCAATGATGACACCTTATTGTACCTACAATGGTTTCAATGGCGAGGCTGCTTGCAGCAGCGGTGAATGCGTCGTTAACTGCAACAGTGGTTACTATCTCAAAGACGGTGCCTGCACGCAGGACTGCAGCGAAGCGGGAACGACATACGCAAACAACAGCGACAATCTCTGTGTCAAGAGCGTTTGCGATGCAGACGGTCATCTCGAACAGACGACGTCCACCGTTTCGTGCAACGAAGATAATACCGGCGACGGTGTTTGCGTGAATGGAACCGTGAACTGCGAAGGTTCGACGCTTTCGACTTATGCCAGCGGTGCATGGTCTGAAAACAACTGTCCGAACGGCTGCTTCGATGGAACGCGCTGCAAAGAAGACAGTGAAGTTCTCTGCGACGGCAATGCCGTTGGTACCGAAGTTTGCTCCGGCACCGGCTACAAGACTTGTCAGAACGTCTCTGGCGAAGGCGTCTGGAGCGCTGTTACGGACTGTGCCTACGGCTGCGTCGATAACAGTGGTACCGTTGAATGCCACGAAACGCCCTGGTGCGAAACTGGTATCATTCACTGCGGCGCTGATCCTGCAAATGGTGCCTGGGTTTGCGAAGCTGGTGCTTGCTCAGTTTCCTGCGATTCCACGTATCACCCTGTTTCCAACGAATGTGTTCAGGATTGTACCGCCGACGTCTGTGTTGATGGCGAAATCCATTACTGCAACGTCAATGAGGGTGCCTGGAACGGCGATGTTCAGGCTTGCCCGAGCGATGACACGTTCACCTACAGCTGCAATGATTCGACCAGCGCGTGCGATAACAAGACCGGCTGCGTCGTTCCCGGTATGACGCTCATCAATGGCGTTTGCCGCAACGCGGTGTCTTGTACGCTCGATCAATGCGTCGACGGCAAGCTCACCGAGTGCGTCGATGGGTACCTCAACGAAGAGTCTACCGCTTGTCCGTCCGACTCATTGCCCGAAGGCGCCCTTCCTTCGTGTGACGCTGCTGGCAACGCATGCGCTTGGACGTGCGATAGCTCGCTCAACCTCGTTGCAAATGCCGCTAATACCGGCTGCGAATGCGCTTACGGTTATGAAGCGGTTGGTTCCAACACCGCTTGCCAGGCGATCGTCTGTCCAGAAGGTACACAACTCGATCAGTTTCAGCTTAGTTCTTGATAACAATGGTAATACACCAAAAGAAATTCGACTGGCTCTTTATGATGCTGATGAATTAATCGAAGCGCATGAATTTCAATTTGTAAAACAAAGCTTAGTGTATACGTATACATTTACCACGACTCACGACATTTCATCCTTGAACATCAGGCTTTCTGCGACGGGTGGCTCAAAGCTAGACGCGGGCTTTAAGTTTGGGTTCCCATTCACCATTGATTACAATCCAGCCTCGACGAATTAACCCTCACGTTCCTCGTGAGCGTGGCGCCAGTTAATACGTTAAAACAAAAAAAAGCCTCTCACGCCAATGGCGTGGGGGGCTTTTTTGTTGGTGTGCACAGACGCGGTGTGAATGATTGAACAAGCTTGTGTTTTGGCCCTGCCAGGCGAAAGGGTAGCGGCGTATTGGCGAACGCCAATAGCCGCGTAGGGGAAGACTTTCCCCTACCAAGACATAAAGACGTCGTGTTGTGTGAATAACGCGTTAGCGTGGTTGGTAAAGTGACGCGTCATGCCAACGTCCCCACGCTACGCGTTACGACACCTCGATTATTCAGGCACGACCCCGCATTCGCGCAAAAACCGGCCGGTATGCGACGCCTCGCACGCAGCCACGTGTTCCGGCGTGCCTGTGCAGACGATCTGACCGCCCGCGCGTCCTGGTTCAGGCCCAACATCGATCAAATAATCCGAGCTTTTGATGATGTCGAGATTGTGTTCGATGATGAGTACGGAGTGCCCTTTCTCGATCAATCGGTTCATCACGCCAATGAGTCGGTCAACGTCTTCCATGTGCAAGCCCGTCGACGGTTCGTCAAACACGAAGAGCGTCGGCGTCGTATTTTTCTTGGCGATTTCACGGGCGAGTTTGATGCGCTGCGCTTCTCCGCCAGAAATCGTCGGACTGGGCTGACCAAGTTTAAGGTAGCCGAGTCCAACATCGCAGACCGTCTGAAGCACCTTGTAGATTTTGGTGTAGTCCTTGAAGAACACAGCGGCTTCGTCAAACGTCATGTCGAGCACATCGGCAATGGATTTTCCGTTGATGCGGACACGAAGTGTGGCCTCGTTAAAGCGTTTACCTCGACAGGTCTCACATTCGACGTATGAATTCGCCAAAAACTTCATTTCGATGGTTCGTACGCCGGCGCCCGAGCACGTCTCGCAACGCCCACCGCCCTTGGTCGCAGCGACGTTAAAGCTGAACCGGCTTTGGCTGTAACCGAACATTTTGGCTTCGATCTGAGCAGCAAAAAGCTTACGGATCTCGTCAAAAACTTTGGTATAAGTCGCAGGATTGGAGCGCGGTATGCGGCCAATTGGCTTTTGATCGACTTCGAGCAGCCGACCAATGTTCTCGACGCCTTCAATGGCCTGGTAGTCTGGAAGCGTGACCGGATTTTTTCGGCTCAAATGCATTTTGATGGCAGGCAACAAGATTTCGTTGATCAGCGTGGACTTGCCCGACCCGCTGACGCCCGTCACGCAGGTCATGCATCCAAGCGGTAAAGCGATGTCGACGTTTTTGACGTTGTGTTTGCGCGCGCCCCAAAGTTTGATGAACTGACCATTGCCTGCGCGTCTCACGCCTGGAATCACCACACTTTTGCGACCAAGCAGGTAGTCGATCGTCGTCGAAGCCGCGACCGGAATCGTTGCAAGCTGGTCAACGGGGCCTGCATAGACGATGTTGCCGCCCATTACCCCGGATTTTGGACCAATATCGACGAGAAAATCGGCGGCACGCATCGTCTGATCATCGTGTTCAACCACGATGACTGTGTTACCTCGATCACGAAGTGCTTGCAACACACCAATAAGACGCTGTTGGTCACGTGCATGAAGCCCGATCGACGGCTCGTCCAAAATGTAAGTCACTGCGGTCAGACCGTTGCCAAGCAAACAAGCCAGTCGAATGCGCTGCGCTTCGCCCCCCGACAAAGTCATCGCACCTCGATTCAAGGTCAAATAGCCCAGACCGACGCGCTGAATGAATTCGAGACGCGAAATGAGCGGATGCAAAACATCGCGTGCTACGAGCTCGCCGCGTTCGTCCGGTTGACAATGCTTAAAAAACTCGAGCGCTTCATCCACGGTCATCGTGTGGACCTCTCCCAACACATGCCCAGCAAACGAGACATAGCACGCCTCCTGGTTGAGACGCGTACCGTGACACTCCGGACAGTTTTCTTCGGTCACGCAGATGGCTCGCAAATCATCCATGGCTTCAGGCGACACGGATTCATACTCAAACACTTCGTTGATGAACAACGTGCATAACGCAGCGAGTTTGTCTTCATCATAATTTGAAGCCGGGTTGCTCAAACTCACGCCGCATTTTTTGGCCACACGTTTAAGAATGCTCACGCCGACATCCTGTTCTTCGTCATGCAACTCGCTGAGAGCCATAAAAGACGAAGTTTCGAGTTCGCCCGTCCAAAGCTTCAATTTACGGTCACCAATCATTGTATTGACGCGCACGACCGACACCTCGCCCGTACCACGGCAGTACTCACACCACCCCTGTGCCGAGTTGAAAGCCAGTCGATTCGGATTGATCTCGGGGAAAGCCTGACGACAATGCGGACATGTCGCAAACTGGCTCAAAAAGATGAACTGGGACGTCTCGTCAGGCATAAGGCGCTGCACCATGCACTGCCCGCTGCCGTATTTGAGCGCCAGATCGATACTTTCCTGCACACGCTTGCGCGCACTTTCGCGAATGACGAGCCGGTCAATGACGAGTTCTATGTCATGACGCACGTTTTTTGCGAGCGGCGCGACCTCGGCGAGTTCACAGAGCTTTCCATCCACGCGGATACGCGTGAACCCGGCAGCGCGAAATTTCTTCATTTCCTGCTCGAAAGTACCTTTTCGCTGACGCACGACAGGCGCGTAAAGAATGACCTTAGTACCGTCCGGCATCGCCATCAGGCGACTCACCATCTCACTGGGCTGACTTGCAGCGACCTCGATTCGGCACTTCGGACAGATCTGCACGCCGCCACGTCCCCACAACAGACGCATGTGGTCATAGATCTCAGTCATCGTGCCCACGGTCGAACGTGGGTTGTTGCTGATCGTCCCCTGGGTGATCGCGATCGCAGGCGTGAGGCCGGTGATGCGCTCAACCTGGGGCTTCTTGAGATCGCCCACAAACTGACGGGCATAGATCGACAACGTGTCAAGATAGCGTCGCCGCGCTTCAGCATAGACCGTGTCAAAAGCCAATGTGCTCTTACCGGAACCGCTTAACCCCGTCATCACGATGAACTGGCGTTTTGGCAAGTCGAGCGAAATATGTTTGAGGTTGTTTTCAACCGCGTTGTGGATATGAATGACTTTGTTCATGCTTATTCGTAAGACGGAGGTCACAAGCTCCGTTTGTGCCTTCAAATTGACCTGTTGACAGACGCCACGCGATCAGCGCCGCGTTTCGTCGCAACGAACGCGTTTATTGCAATGTCCGGCGATGGCTTGATCAAGTTTGGTTTGAAAAAAACGATTTTCTTCGACGCGGCGTCGGTCCTGCAAGGCTTTGAGAGACGCTTCACCCGGCGTCGCCTTAAGATTACGGATCGCAACCAGTCGAATGTACTCATCCGGGTGTTCAAGAAACCTGGCAATGACCGGTGCAGCACGGTCACCAGCCACATTGGAGTAGGCGTTCAGCGCGTACATGACGGCAATACGGTTGTTGGTCGAATACCCGCGTTCCAGGATCTCTTTGAGTGAGGCTTCGTTGCCCGGTGTCGTAAAATAAGCCAAGGCGCGCAATGCGCGTTCGCGCACTGACCCAAGTACGTTATCATCATTAATGATGTCCTGAATGTGTTTTTCGGCATCCGGACTCGTCGAAAGCAGATCTTCCTTGCTTGGAAAGCCGCAATGCGCGCTCAGCAAAAGCTCGATCTTTTGTCGATCATCAAATTCACGATTTTTGATCTCACGCACACGGCGTGTTGCCTCTGGCTGGTCTTGCGTCGTCTTCACCACGACATTCTTTTCGTTCGCCATATCATACACTGAAGAGACAACAGCCTGTATCAGCTCGTCCTGGTTCTCATCGGTCGTCTGAGCCCAGACCACGTTCGGACTCAACACCAACATCAGGGCTAACAACTTCTCTCGCATGCCACATCTCCCAACATTATTATACTGAACCAAACTTCCCGATTCAGCACATGAGCGCGAATTATACCAAATTGTAAGTGACAGACCTACATTTTTACGCTTCTTTTACGCGCGTTTTTCTTACATCTTGTAAGTTATCAACCTACATTTAACGACATTTCCCCACAATATACAAAACATACGAAGTTCCTTTACCACAAACCGTTTCTTTAATTTTTCAATATGTTGTAGCCAAATAATTCCTAAATTTTGATACCAAAAATAGCCATAAATTGTATTGAAAATTGAAAGCATAAATGGTTATTAGACAATCGTCATTTTGCGTTGGAGGGTTTATGATATCTCGCAAATGGTTCAGTTTAAGTGCGATCCTGATTCTTTTTGCCAGCGGCTGCGCTAGCCAAATCTCGTGCGACGAGGACTGTTCAGAAAGCGGCAATTGTTGTAACGAAGGCTATGTGTGCATCAAAGGTGCGTGCGAGCTTTCAGAATCTGTGAATAATCGTTGTTCAAGTACGACGGAATGCCTTCACGGGATGACTTGCATTGAAGGTCAGTGTTCCTGTTTGACGCTGGATGGCACCAACCATGGCACCTGTTTGGAAAACGAAACATGCTGTGCAGCCACGGGATGCGTCGACACAGCCAATGACCATGACAATTGTGGTCAATGCAGTTTCACCTGTCAAGCCAGCGAAGGCTGCAAGAGCGGCGTCTGTGATGCGTCCATCTGCAATAACGGCGTCAAGCGCTGCAGCGACGACGGCAAACGTATTGAAATCTGTCGTAACGGCCGCTGGTCAACGACGGACAATGTCTGTCTTGGCAATCAAACCTGTCAAAACGCCGAATGTGTCGTAGAATCCTGTCACGAAGGCAACTTCCGCTGTCATGACGGCAACGTCGAGTGGTGCGTCAACAAGGAATTCACCATCTATTCGCAGTGTAAAGCCCCCAAGACCTGTGACGAAGAGACCCTGGAATGCGTCGTGCCGCCGGAATGCAGTACAGGCGCCCAGCGCTGCAACGACGCAGGCAATATCGACGAATGCTCCGACGACCAAGAATGGATCCAGATCAGAAAGTGCCCCACAGGCACCGTCTGCAAAAATAACGGCGACGGCATCAGCTGCGTCGACACCGCAGAATGCATCACAAACGAGCATCGCTGCAACGGCATCGTCCTTGAATACTGCACCAACGGCGTCTGGAAGACACAGAGCTGTCCCAACGGCAATATCTGCAAAGACGGCGCTTGCAACGAACGCACGTGTGTGGAAGGCGAAACCAGCTGCGGCCAGGACCCGCTCTCAAAACTCTACCAGATTTACACCTGCAACAATGACATGCTCGACCTCACGACGACCTGTATGAGCGGCGAGTCTTGCGTGATGTCTGGCGACCCCAGCCGAGCCCATTGTGTCAAAGACACCTGTGAAAAAGCCGCTAAATGCGAAGGCAACAAGCTTTTCGCCTGCAGCAACGGCGAGTTTAGAGAAGTCAAAGCCTGTGGTACCGATGAAACTTGCGACGAATCCAGTGGCGACTGCATCCAGAAATGCGGCAACAAAGTCCTTGACGATGGCGAAGAATGCGACGGCCTCATCGTCCCCAAGACCTGCGCCATGCAGCTCGGTGCCAACTACAGCGGCACCATGAAATGCAGCACGGCCTGCAAACTCGATTCGACCGAGTGCCGTATCCAGAGCTCCGGACACGACACCGACGCCCCGGGCAGCACCGTCACGGATTGGGACTACCTCCAGGATTTCAACAGTCTCAAAACGCTCAACTCCGCCTACGATACGACCAACACAGCCAAAACCGGCGACGTCACCTGGGACATCGTCGGCAGCACACGCATCGAATCCAAATATTACATCGACACGACGCCTGCAGTCGTCTTCACCTCGAAAGAGGGCACCAAATGCCACATTCAGGCATCCAACCTCACGCACGGCATCAAAGTTCTGGCCTTCGACTACAAAGGCTGGCCCGGTGACAACGGCAGCTTCACGCTCACGTTCATCAAAGGCACGGCGGAATCTTCAAAAACGATCGATTTTACAGATTCGATATCCCACTATTCCGAAACGCTCAGCGATGCAAGCATCACCGGCATCCGCATCCAAGCCATCGACAAACACACCAAATCCAATACGAACCGAGTCATCTTAGATAACATCCGCTGGACGAACGCCAAATAATCATTTTTTAGAAAGGTGAGGGGGAAGTCTCCCCCTACGCGGCT
>JAZUKH010000198.1:0-8244 GCA_045643185.1 Myxococcota bacterium
CGAAGCGGCATGCGGCCCAGACAAAAAGTGCGAGCCCTTGGTGAAATTCAATGACGAGCATTGCGGTGCCGCGCCGGGTGGTGCTTGCAACAGCGATTACTCTGGTTCTCCTGATTATCAGGGCAAAAAGTGCGGAGAAGACCAAACGTGTGCTTATAATCAGGTCGAAGACAAATTCGAATGCATCGAAAAACAGCAAAAAAAACGTCTTTGTAAAAAAGATGACGTGACATACATTATTAATGAGAATGGTCAGGACAATCTCAAATTCTGCGGCGTTATCGATACAGATCTTTCGAATGAAGATCTGGATTGTCAAAAAGAAAACCCGGTTGATTGTTCAGATATTTATGCAGAACAAAAAGGGATCGTTATTTGTAATCTTATTAGCAAACAATGCGGCTGCGTTGACGGTTACAAACTTGTAGAAGATTATCCTGTCGAACCCAAACGCCGTTGTGTAAATACAAATAATGATATTCATGAGTGCGGCAACAGCATGGAAGACTGTGCAAGCAAGAACATGGTCTGTGTGAATGGCGTTTGCAAAGCAGTGACGTGCTACGAAAACGAGGTCAAATGCGGTGGTCAGTGTCTTAGCAAGCGTGCACTGCATATCGCGGACTGCTCGACCTGTGAAGAAGGCTACTGCGCAAAAGGCGCTGACGTCACGCAGGGGTGTTTTGAACCGCTCGGCAACAACCAAAACTGCGGCACATGCGGCAACGCCTGTCAGAATGGCAAGATCTGTATCGATCAGAATTGCGTTTGCCCCAATAACAGCTTTTATGTTCAAAAAACGTATGATGAAGGCACTTTCTGCATGGACATTGCGCGCACGCATATCAACAAAGACTATGATGGCACGACGGTGACCGAAAAATGCCTAGAAGGCTGGGCTGATTTTGACAACACGATGTCAAACGGCTGCGAGGTGAACCTCAACACCAACGTGCATGCTTGTGGCACCGAAGCCATCGATTGCGCGAAATACCTCCAAAATGTTGAAGGTATAAAATGCGTTGAAGGAAAGTGTCAATATGATCGTTGTGTCAATGGGTTTATGAGCTGTAATGATGAAAATGGATGTCCGGTGAATGTTTTGGATGATCCGTTAAACTGTGGTGGTTGTGGTGATAACGGTAAAAACGATCAATTTGTCTGCAAAGAACAGTTTTCATGTATTGAAGGAAATTGTTGTATTCCAACGAATAAGCTAGTGAACATATCTATTAAAAATGGCGATTGTTGTGAGAACTCATCTCGGCAACCGAATAATCCATCTGAAACTTATGCTTATGGCTTATATCTAGAAGATATAATTAACGATAAGTTAGATTTAGAAAAATTAAATTTTTCAATTGGAAAATTAGATTTTAATATTGGAAATCTTATTGAAGAAAGTATTGCAAACTCGATAAATGATATGTTCGATGGTGAATTAGACAAAGCCTATTTTATATGTTCTCAGGATGGTAGTACGACTGTTGGATTCACGCGTGTCGACGAACATGATAAGAGTAAAGAATAAATAATAAAAATGCCCAGTTTCCCGTCTTCAAATCGTGAGAAGGCGCGCCTCGCGCGTCTTCACGAAAGTGATATTCTGCCCATTTTTAGCGCGCTCGAAATACCGGGCGTGACGCCGATCCATGGCCTTTCTTCGGCCTCAGTGGCCGTGCTGGTCGTCCAACTTCGTGCCGTGCCCCACCCGCTCGCCATCGTCGCCAACAGCGACGAATGGCTCGAAAAGTTGCTCGACAACATCGCGTTTTTGGACGCTGACATGGCGAGTGGTGCGGTACACATTAATGAGCTCAGCGACTCAACTTACTCGGGTGCCGCCGAAAACCGTCGTCAGATCGCCAAACGCCTCGCGGCGCTTCACAAACTGGCCACCCAAAAGCCATCCCTCATTCTCACGACGTTTGAAACGCTCAAAAAACGGTGTCTGCCCAAGTCGGACCTGATCAATAATGCCCTGACCATCAAAATTGGTGATGAATTCGAGACCAGCCGCGTGCGTGCGCAACTGCGCGCCTGGGGCTATACCGAAGAGCCCGAGATCGACATGCCCGGCACGTTCTCGATACGTGGTGACATTGTCGATATTTTCACGCCGACACTGACGCAACCCGTCCGTATTGAACGATTTGGCGATGACATCGACCAGATCCGCTGCTTCGACCCACTGAGTCAAAAAACGACGCAAAAACGCGAGGCGTTCGAACTCATTCCAGTCACCGAACACCTGTTCGACGTCGAACACGTTGAACGTGCCGTCACAAACGTGACCAAACTTGGTGACGCACTCAGTCTGCCGTCGCATGACGTGCGGCTTCTGCGCGACAAACTGCGTGAAATGACGCCGTTTTGGGGGCAGCAGGCCTATACGCCTGCCTACTATTCCCAGATGGACGCGCTCAACGACTACCTGCCCCCCGACACCGTCGTTTTGTGGATGGATCCCGACGAATGCCTCGCCCAGTCCAAGCGCCGTGACGCGTTTAATCAACGTCAATATGACAACGCGCGCCTTGAAACACCGCTCGTCAGTCCGCCCGAGGCACACTGGCTCGCCGCAGAAGCGGTTGCCGACCAGCTCACGGCACGCCCATGTTTGACGTCGGGATTGATCACCGACCTTACGATGCCCGCCCATGATGCCGTCTGGTTTGAATTGCTCGATAACAGCGACCTGGTTGCTGATCGAAAACAAAATCAGACGGCGCGCATTGACGATTTTGCCGAAAAACTCGCCGATTACTTCGCCGACTGGCAAAGAATCTATGGCGAAGTCGCGATTGTTGCGTCATCGGAAGGCGCACTCGAACGGTTGCGTGCCCTGCTGCGCCCCCTCGGTCTTAAAATGAATCGCGTCACGACACCGTTTAGGCTTTACGAAGCGCCCGAACCGCCCTGTGATGCACTTTCGCTCTATGTCGGCAGCCTCTCGACCGGTTTTCGAAGTCAGGAACTGCGACGTGCCGTCCTCACCGAAAACGAACTGCTCGGCACGAAACCTCGCGCAAAACGTGAATCCGTCGCAAGACTCGACGAACACACCGTTTTGACTTCGTTTAAGGATCTTAAAGTCGGTGATTACGTCGTTCACGAAGATCACGGCATCGGCGAATACCTCGGCCTCGTCACGCTTGAGATCAACGGCGTCAAAGGCGACTTTTTGCAGATACGCTACGCCGAGCAGGGCCAGCTTTATATCCCGGTCCAGCGACTCCAAAGCATTCAAAAATATGCTGGCGCCGAAAAACCGCGTCGGCTTGACAAACTTGGCGGTGGCGCCTGGGAACGCACCAAGCAAAAGGTTCGTGATCGCGTTCGTGAACTGGCGATCGACCTGCTTGACCTCTATGCCAAACGACAGAGTCGACAAGGCTTCGCATTCGGTGAGCGCGACCGCTATTATCAGGCCTTTGAAGAGGATTTTCCCCACACCGAAACGCCCGACCAGCTCAAAGCGATCAACGCGGTGCTCGAAGACATGCACAAACCGCAGCCGATGGAGCGACTGATCTGCGGCGACGTCGGTTTTGGCAAGACCGAAGTCGCCATGCGCGCCGCCATGCGTGCTGTGCTGGACGCTAAACAGGTGGCCGTACTCGTCCCCACCACGCTCCTTGCCGAACAACATCTTGAGACCTTTCTTGGGCGTTTTCAAAGTCACCCGGTGCGCATCGAGTCGCTCAACCGATTTAGAAAACCCAAAGAGGTCAAACAGATCCTCAAAGATCTGGCCGATGGCGCCGTCGACATCGTTATCGGCACGCATCGACTGCTCTCAAAAGATGTCGTCTTCAAAAATCTTGGCTTGCTCATCATTGACGAGGAACATCGTTTTGGCGTTGCCCACAAGGAAAAGATCAAAGCGCTGACTGAATCGGTCGATTGTCTCACCATGACCGCCACACCAATTCCGCGCACGTTCCAAATGTGCCTCGGCGGTATGAAAGACCTGTCGATCATCGAAACGCCGCCCCAGGATCGTCTCTCGATCCACACATTCGTCGCGCGCGAAAGCGACAACCTCATTCGCGAAGCCATCGAACGCGAGATAAACCGCGGCGGACAAGTCTATTTCCTGCACAATCGCGTCGAAGAACTCGAAAGCCTCCGCGTACGCATTCAACAGCTCGTGCCTACGGCCAAGATCGAGATCGCCCATGGTCAAATGGACGAATCCGTACTCGAAAAAACCATGTTCCGCTTTATTCATCACGACGTGAACGTGCTGTTGTGCACGACGATCATTGAATCCGGCATTGACATTCCGACGGCTAACTGCCTGATCGTGAGCCACGCCGAGCGTTTTGGACTCGCCCAACTCTACCAGATTCGCGGCCGAGTTGGTCGCTCGTCCACCCGCGCCTATTGTTACCTCATGACCGGCCACGATTCGATCAGCCAAGTCGCGCGTGAGCGCCTCAAAGCCATCGAGCGGCTTACCGACCTTGGGTCAGGCCTTGAAATTGCCTACCTCGACCTCGAAATGCGCGGCTGCGGCGATCTGCTGGGCGCCGAACAGAGCGGCAATATCGCGAGCGTCGGCCTCGAAATGTACGCCGAACTCATGCAGGAAGCCGTCGCATCCCTCAGCGGACAACCCTACGAAAAGCCCATCGAGACGGAAGTAAATCTACCGATCTCGGCTTATCTGCCCGACACCTATATTGAAGACGTTCAGCTGCGGCTTCTCTACTACAAGCGGCTCGCCAACGCCACGTCCAACACAAAACTCTACGAGATCTTCGGCGAGATCATCGACCGTTTTGGCGCGGCCCCAAAAGAAGCCAACGCCCTCAGAGACACGTTCGAACTCCGCATCATGCTCGCGCATCTAGGCATCCAGTCTTTGAATGCGAATCACTCAGCCATCATTCTCGACGTTGGCGAACGTTCAAAACCCGATCCGCTCAAACTCATGAACGCCATCGTTATGGAACCTCAAAAATACGCATTTCGTTCCAATCAGAAATTCGTGCGTTATCTCACCCAGAGCGAGTCAAAAGACATTTTCAAAGCGTCATCGGATTTTCTCAACCAACTTTCTTCAAAATTCTGCGTAACCAACTGATATTTAACGTTAATATATTCTAATCGTTCTTTTTTAAGAGAGGGGGGAAGCGTCCCCCCACGCGGCTATTGGCATAGCCAATACGCCGCGCCCCCCTCACCTGGCAGGGCCATAATCCTGAGCTTTTCAGCTTATTACCTTGCGAAAATAACCTGAAAAGGACTATAAAACCGCGTCGTTTTGCGACAAATTCGTTTTTAACCGGAGTGATTATGATGAAAAAGTATTTCCTTTCTTTCTGTCTTTTTGCCCTGTTTTTGGCTGGTTTTGCAGTTGACGCATCGGCTAAAGATATGTCTCGGCGTCTGGGGGTCGGCGTTGATTCGACGATCAGTG
This sequence comes from Myxococcota bacterium, assembly GCA_045643185.1. Classification (GTDB taxonomy): domain Bacteria; phylum Myxococcota_A; class Bradymonadia; order UBA4248; family UBA4248; genus RGIG464. The sequence continues at coordinate 5,429 of JAZUKH010000198.1, forward strand.
AATATCATGGCGATGGCCGCGGGCTTTCTGTCATCTATAACATCAATAAGTACTTCGGATTGCAGCTCATCTTTGGTTTGGACATGACCAAGGCTGACGTCTTTGACGATAAAGAACAGGAATTTGATTCGACCGTCGTAGATTGGAGCGTCTCATTACGCGGTATCATCCCGTTTGCGGTTTCGACCGAAGTCAATCTCAACGCCGTTGTTGGTTTTACCGCTAGCGGCACGTCGTCTGACGGCTTTGAACCCGCTTCTTACACGAATCCGACTCAGATGAAATATAAAGACGGTTATCAGTTCTCGTTCGACCTCGGGATTCGTCCAGAATGGTTCGTGACGGATCACTTCTCGATCCATACTCAGGTTGGCATCGGTATTAACATTATTACAGACGACGGCTCCACCGCATCCGCAGGTCTCAGCCCGACCACGGGCGATGTCATTCTTTCCTCAAATGCCAAGGGCGTCGACGTCAACTTCTTTAAAAATGCTGACCTCGTTGGTGAAGCCGGCTTCACCTTCTGGTTCTAATCTCTGAATGCTTATACAAACCATATATCCCGTCGCGGATATATGGTTTTTTTGGACATGGATGTCTCATGAAAAACTTTTTCTACCAAGCCCTTGTCGGGGCGATCGCGCTTTTGGTGCTTTGTTCTGCCTGCGCTTCGCTTCGCGGAGCAAAAATGGAAGATCTGACCAAGGTGGTCGACAGTTTTCACAAAGATCTCATCTTTGAACGCTATTCCATTGCTGCCAAAAATATCACGCCGCCATTGCGCGCTGAATACGTGAACAACATTAATAAGCAGCAACTTCGTTTTGCTGAGATCGAAGTCATGGCCATGGAAACTTGCGTACCTGACAAAAAAGAATGTGTCTACGTCACCAATCAGGTTCAATGGTATGCTGGTCACTCGCCCGTCGTCTCGTCCTCAGTCATTACTGAAAAATGGGTCTATGATGTCGACTCCGGCTTGTGGACGCTGATGGAACAGGAAGAAAACAAGTAGCTAGAAAAAACAAGCAGCGATGAATAAACAGCTCACGCTGTCCCGCAGAAACATGATGACGAACGTCTCTGCGGGTATTTTTCACGTGATCCGTTTAGATCAAAACTTCGCTTGTGCGAGGCTGAGTGCGTGCTATGACGTTTCCGTTGTGAACCGACATGAGCACTTCAGCACGCGTATTGAGCGCTTCATACCAGTTCGTGGCGTTCAACACGACGAAATGTGCCGGTTTGCCGACTTCAATGCCGTATTGATCCTGAATATGTAGCGTTCTGGCTGCACGCGTTGTACAGAACTTGTAACTCGACATAATGTCGTCGTAACCCATCATTTGCGTAACGTGCAGCCCCATTTGAATGACGTCCATGGGGTTGCCGGTGCCGAGCGGATACCAGGGGTCATAAACGTCGTCGTGTCCAAATGACACGTTGCAGCCATTCTCCAACAATTCAGGCACACGCGTGATGCCGCGACGTTTCGGATAGTTGTCGATACGTCCCTGCAAATGCGTGTTGATGAGCGGATTGGCAACAAAGTTAATGCCCGACATCCGTAATAACCGCATGAGTTTGCTGCAATACGCGTTGTTGTAGCTATGCATCGCCGTGGTATGGCTCGCGGTGACTCTATCTTTGAGTCCTGACTCTAAGGCACGACAAGCCAAGGTTTCCAGACCGCGTGAAGCCTCGTCGTCAATCTCGTCACAATGAACGTCGACCAACAAACCATATTTTTCGGCCAATTTCATCATCACATTGATCGATTCAACGCTGTATTCGCGCGTGAATTCGTAATGAGGAATGGCACCCAGAGCATCAACGCCGCGCTTTGCACACGATTCGAGCAATTCGACGCCGTTTGGGAAACTCAAAATGCCTTCCTGCGGAAACGCAACGATCTGCACTTCGACTTTACCACGGAACTGGTCTCGAACTTCCAACATCGCATCAATGGCTGTCAGCGTGGGATCTGTACAATCCACGTGTGTGCGCACAAACTGAACGCCGTTTTTGGCAAGCGAACGAATACAGCGCGAAGCGCGATCGATCACATCCTGACGCGTCAACGTCTGTTTGCGTTCCGACCAGATCTCGATGCCTTCGAACAAGGTGCCTTTGAGGTTCCAGCGAGGTTCCCCGGCGGTCATCGTCGTGTCAAGGTGAATGTGCGACTCGGCAAACGGTGGCAAGACAAGTTTACCGGCTAGATCCACCACTTCTTCGCCTTCGCGGGCATCAAGGTTCGCACCAATTGATTCAAATTTACCTGAATTTACGCGGATATCCACCAGTTGATCCGCATTCTCTACACACGCATGACGGTATAACATTCCAAAACTCCTTGTTTTACCGTTTTGCCTCATGGCAAAAGGACAAAATTAATACGCTTCTACGAACAACTTTGCAAAATAAATCGTCAATATTTCAATCATTTATGTGACTATGATTGCATCCTCTTCACGGATTATGTAAGTTTATGTAGTTTTGGTTTTTGGACCAAATTCATGAAACGGAGGTTCATTTATGCATCAAAATTGGTTGAAATTCTTGATTATTTCCGGACTTTGTCTCAGCGTCGCCGCATGCAATGACGATCATGACGACAAATCCCACGACGACGTCAAAGTGATCTGCAATCACAACGCCTGTAAAGACGCTAACACGCTCATCGAATGCAACGACGGCGTGGAAAGCGAAAAAAAGTGTGAAAATGGCTGCGAAAATGACGCGTGCAAAACGTCGACAGGCACCAAACCAAACGACGACAAGACCGGTGACGACGACAAACCCGGTGACGA
>JAZUKH010000199.1:0-15171 GCA_045643185.1 Myxococcota bacterium
CTGATGATGCAACGACGTTGCGTGCGCCTTCATCACACTTTTCACCGAGTTCGGCATCCACAAAGCCATCACCACATGCCTTTACGGCACAAGTGCTGCGCCCGGCTCGACTGATCTTGCAGCGATACCCATCCTCGATCTTGCACGCATCGTTACACCCGTCTTCGTTGCGCGTATTTCGATCGTCGCATTCCTCGCCCGCCGTCGTATCGGTGATACCGTCCCCACAAAGGACTTCTTCGGGCACTTCGTAACAATCCTGCCCCACGTTGGGACAAGCAAATCCGCGCTCTACTTGGCAGCTTGCGCTGCACCCATCTTCATCGTGGTCATTGTTGTCATCACAAAACTCGCCTTTTTCCAAAACCCCGTTGCCACACACGGGATCGGGGTCAGGCTCATCGACCGGGTCGCCGCCTGTCGGGTCGCCTGGTTCCTCGACATCACCAGATGATTTGATGGTCGAATCGTCCGTACAAGCATATAAATTAAAAGCAGCTAAAAGGGCCAAATAAGCCACTTTACGAATCTTCATACTCTCCTCCGTATTTTCAATCGAACGTCGCTAGAACATATAAAATCAAAAAAACCTTGCCGTCATAACGCCGGCAAGGTCCTTCGTTTTACTTTCCCCAGTTGGGGAAAGGAACCAGGTCATTAATAAACCGGTCTAAGTGTACAAGCCTCTGTACAACCACTACCAGTCACAGGATCAGCCGGGTCGCAGTCTTCATATTTCGACTGAACGATGCCATCGCCACAGTGACCGCTGAGCTTACAACGCGTCGTGCAGCCATTGTAAGCATCGTCGTTGTTGTTTGCCCCAAGGTCACACTCTTCGCCTTCAGCCGTCTGGACTTTGTTATCACCGCATTTCGGCCCCATGCCAGAGCAATCGAGCAAGCAGTGATCATACGTGCCGTTCAGGTTGCCATCGTCACAAACTTCACCAAGCAGATCCTGACGTATGCCATCACCGCAAGTTGGGAATTTACACGCCGTCGTACAGGTCGACGTACCATTGTCATTGTTGTTCGGCCCGAGGTCGCATTCTTCAGCACCGTTCTTGATGCCATCGCCGCAGTATTGCGCATTGCACGTGTTCGCGCAGATCGACGTCGCACTGGCATAAGCCGGCGCAAACTTACACGTTGACTGATCGTTGAAGTTCGTACAGTCACACTGTTCACCGCCTTCGACCGAGCCATTGCCACAAACCGTCGTGCGTTTACACGAGTTATTGCAGTTGCTATCAGGAACATAACGTGTCCCAAGTTTAGCACATAACGCGCTATAACTGCTATCCTGACATTTATAACCCGTATCACACTGTTCACCGGCTTCAAGTCTGCCGTTACCACAGCGCTCGTTCACACCCGGGTCATTATTACCCGAAATCTTACAATTCACGCAGCCCATGAACTGAGCCGTCGCGCCCGTGACTGGCTGGCCATAATCGCACTGTTCACCCACGGCAACAATGCCGTCACCACAAACCGACGAACACGTCGACTTACCAACATTCAGGAAGCCAGTCAGCGTCAGCTTGAAGTTCGAACCCGAAAATGCACGTTCCGCCTGGAAAATATGCATATCGTAAATACCACCCTTATAAACTTCAAAAGTCGAGTCACAGACCTGACCATTCGAGCAGTTCGAAGCCTTCAGGCTGTTCTGTCCCGCAGCGCGTGAGTGCATACCACCGATATCAACGAACAATTTGTTGTTGATGAAAACCCAGACGTCGTCGTCGCCCGTAAAGTTGAGCGTCGCCGCGCCGTTATACATAAAGTAGGTATGAACTTCCGTCGTGAATGAACCATTGACAGCGTAAGGCTGGGACAGCTTGTTGCCGACCCATTTTCCCTCGTGAGCCCCAACCCCGGCGAGTGGATATTTCGAGCCCAAAGTGATCCCAGAAGCATTGCAGTCAGACAGGTTACCACTGTCGTCATAACAAAACAGATTCGTGATTTTACGCGCTTCAGAAGTGTAGAAACCGACGTTCGTGAGTGGCGTAAAGTAGGCCGGCGTCGCCGCATATTCGATGCCCCCAGGCGTCTTGCGTCCATCTTTAGGCGGATATTGCGAGTCAAACACGTATTTACCCGAGCTGGAATCTTCCAATGTCAACGGCAACAAACCTGGAACCTCTTTGTTGATGCGGCTGTCTGTGCGATACCAGGTGTCGAACGAACCACCACACATAATGTGATCATTGATGGTATGATATTGCGGCGAATTATCAGCGGACCCTTTGTTGGCACATTCTGTCGCATTCAAAGAACCGCAACACGATGCCCCGAGATTGCCACTGAACACCGGTTTGCCATCAGCACCAAGTTCATTCTTCACCATGCCAAAGCAAAGATTGTTCTTAAAGTTCTGGAAATCGGGATGTCCCCAATTCGCCGTAAATCCACCTTTATTAAAATCGTTACCGACTTTGTTCTTGCAGTTGGCATCTTTCGCGATAATTTCGTCAATGACCGTCTGCGTCAAAAAACCATTACCGTTACCAGTCATATCGCGGCCAATGAAGTCACGGTAGGTGACGGGCAGATTGACTTTGTCCGGATAGGTATTACTGAATTTCGTGCAGGTCGAACCTGTTTCGATGGTGCACTTGGAGGAACAGCCGTCGCCATCGATCAGGTTGCCATCATCGCACTGTTCATCGACCATCCACATCGTAACGCCATCACCGCAGACCGTATGACATTCAGACATTTGGTCGCCCGGCGTGGTTTTCGTGCACTGGAACGCAGCTTCGATCTCGCATTTGGGCGAGCAGCCATCGGCGCCTTTTAAATTTTTGTCGTCGCATTCTTCGCCGGCTTGAACAATACCGTCACCGCATGTCCCCGACGAGCAGCTCGTGCCGGCAGCATTACAGGCATAACCTGTCTTGGGGCGACACGTGTTTTTGTCACACCCGGTCATCGAACCGTCACAAAGCTCAGCGTTGTTATAACCCGCCGACGGCGTGATGGTGCCATTACCGCAGCCATTTTTACGGCACGACCCGGCACCGCCCGTCTTCTTGCATTCGTACATGGGTTCGACCTGGCACGCAGCCGAGCAGCCATCGCCAGAGTTCGTATTCTTGTCGTCACACGTTTCGCCTTTCTGAACAATACCATCGCCGCATTTACCAGGAGCACAGACGGAACGGCCAGACGCGTTATCAGAACAGGCGTAACCTTTTTCGACCTCACAGGTTGCGGAACAGCCGTAGCCACCGATCTTCACCACTTTGGAACCCTGAACGAGGGTCTTGCCATCGTCGCACTCTTCGTTGCCGACGCGGATACCATCGCCGCAACGTGCCGGCGTACACGTCGATTTCTTACCTTCGACAGCCGTGCAGTTCCAACCGGGTTCGACCAGGCCGTGCAGTGCATCACATCCGTCGCCGGTCGCCGTGTTGCCATCGTCGCAATCTTCGTAGGGCAACTCGACTTTGCCGTCTGCATAATTGATCTTGGTGCAGTTTCGGCCATTGCTGTCACATTTGTAGCCAGCCGAGATGATGCAGTTTTTACACGCGACCGTATCGGCATGTCCGCCTTCATCACAGTATTCACCAGCATCCAAAACGCCGTTGCCGCAAAGCATCTCGACGCAGCCGCTGCCGCCCTGTTTTGAACCGAGCGTCGAACAACGAAAACCTTCTTTCGTCGCACGGCAGTCGAGGCAGCCTTCCCCGCTCGTGCCCGCCACGCCATTATTTTCGCCTTCGTCGCAGATCTCGGTCGCGCGATCGACTTTACCGTCGCCGCAATAGGAGTTCAGAATACACGTGTCCGAGCACTCAACGCCGCCGTTGTCAGCGCCCAGGTCGCAGTCTTCGATGCCTTCAGCCACCTGGCCATCACCGCAATAGGGCGCCTGAACGCATCCGACCGCACACCCCGTGCCGTCCTGCTTGTAATCCACAAAGTTCTCCTGGCCCGGGTCACACACTTCCCCTTCATCCTTAAAGCCGTCACCACAGCGTTTTGACGCACACCAGGTGCCGCCTCTTTCAGTCGTTTCGCAGCGAAATCCGTCTTCATAGCCCGAACAATCATACGAACAGCCGTCGCCCGAAAAAGTATTGCCGTCGTCGCAAACTTCCCCGTCTTCGATCTTACCGTTACCACAACGAGGTTTGGGCGTATCCGGCTCTTTTTCGACACACGCGCGGCCATCAAACATAAAGCCGCCCGAAACGTCACAGCGGCACGTATCGGGATCGCAGCCCCACGAATCATCGCACTCTTCACCGTCGTCTACTTCGCCATTCCCGCAGTTTTCACCGACCGGTTCATCGTCATCGTCCTTCGTGTCGGGATCGCAGCCCTCGATGGGTTCACAAAGGCCGTTCGAGCCGCACGTCCAGCATTTTTCAACAACGCACTGACTTGAACATCCGTCACCATCGGCGCTGTTTCCGTCATCGCACGCTTCGGTGCCTTCTTTGCGCCCGTTCCCGCAGCGAATCTTCGAGCACGCCTCGCCTTCTTCAGGACAGACCCACCCGTCTTCGATCACACCTTCGTCGCAGCCGTCGCCAGCCACGTCGTTGCCATCATCGCACTGTTCGAGGCCTTCAATAATGCCATTGCCATTGGTCATGCTCTGCGCAATCGGATCGTCAGCACACGCAACCATTTGCGCAGCACCGATCATACACGCGATCAAAAATACATTCTGTTTTTTCATAACGATTGCTCCCATTTGAACGAGTTTATTGATTAAAAATCTTCAACAAATGCTTAAATCTTTCTTGTTTTAAGTTTGGGGGCTCGCGCCCCCACGCGGCTATTCGCGAAGCGAATACGCCGCGCCCCCACGCGGCTATTCGCAAAGCGAATACGCCGCGATCACACAGGGCGTCGCGCGCAACGCCACTTGACCGCACTACGCGTCATCGTCCCAAACATACAAGCCATCTTTCATCAAAACCCAGCTTTCCGCGCCGTGACGCAGCTCAGCGAGTTTCACGCACACACGCGACTGAACCAGCCGGTGATAAACAAAATCGACATGACAAACGTTTTCAGGCGCGCTGAAATCACTCGGTGACGTCACACCACCCAGGTTTTCGGACCGTCCAAGGGCCACATGAAAACCGAGTTTTTCATCCATCAACCCGTTTCGGGTCGCACACGTCACCCAGTCGCCCAAAAAGCCCAGGCCGAGTTCAGCCAGGTTCGCACAAGCCTTGTCAGCGGCGATAAACGCCCGGAGCTTATCGGCCCACGGGCCTTCGCCCTCAAGTCGCACCACGCGGTTTTCACAAATTTCGGCGATCACCACGGCGTCACCGTTGACCAGTGGCAAAAAACCACGCGTAAGCGAGATCACACCCTGTTTTTCGCCTTCATACGGCGCGATACACGCTTCACCCGCCGGCCAGACCACCGACATGCCCGGCTTGACCAGCTTGCCGGACGACGCAAACCCCATGCGGTGACGCAGATCAATGTCGAGGGCATAAATGCGATCGTCCACACCAAACTCGATGTGTGCTTCTTCGGCATCGGTCAACCGTTTCGCCACTTGTTTGACGCGCGCATCCACCTGGTCGACATCGACATCCAGCCAGCTGGCCATGTTCTCACAAAAACCATACAGGTTGAGCGCGCGAAAACCGAATCGCAGCGCCGCCAGTTTGAGCGGTTCCAGCACGCAGTGCTCGGTCAGGGCGATCCAATATTCGCCCAAATTATAGACCGATTCAAAACTGACGGGTTGACACGGCAAAGCTTCGAGTTCCGCAACCGACGAGGGGATCGGCGCGCCTACGGGAACCTCGTAAGCCATACGGTTCAATTCTGCGTTGTGATGCCGAAAAGACTTGTACGCGAAAACGGAACAGACGTGATTCGGCAAAGCGCACAGATCCATCGCCCAGCGCCGGGCGAGTTCACGTCGAGCAGACCAAGCCGGAGTATCGACTTCGTGATCAGAAGGGACATCCACCATAAGGCAGAAGCGATGTCCAAGTTCGCCCTGTTCATAGCAGAAGACCTGCGACAAAAATCGATCCAGCGGCTGTCCAAACATGATCATTCCCCCTCTTTGGTGGCTTCGTCGCACGAAGCCGCAGCGTCTTCAGACGAAAAGGCCTGAACGATCACATTTTCCATTTCAGACACAGCTTCAGAATCCATCACAGCGGAGCCCCCATCCGCAGGGATCGAGCCATTCACGGCATCCTGGGCTTCGTTCTCGTCACTGGGTTCCGTCACATCCACAGCCGCGTCCGCAGCTGGTTTTGAGGCACTGGCGTCATTTTGCGTTTCTGGTTCCGTTACGGATCGGGCCTTTTTACGCGCCGACATGATTTTTTTGACACCAAATGCCACAGCCGTCGACAACACGACCATAACAAGACTTGTGACGGCCTTCGTATAAGGAATTCGCATGATCTATCTCCTTGCGGTCAAGCCGCTCAACGTCGGATAATGAACAACGTGATCCTGCTTCACGCGTTGAAGCAGAAACCAGGGATGAGCCAACACACTCGAATTCGGTCGACCTGACAGCCAGTTTTTTGGCCCTGCCAGGCGAAGGGGTAGCGGCGTATTGGCGAAAGCCAATAGCCGCGTAGGGGGAGACTTCCCCCTTCATATATTAATTGACCTGCCAGACTGAACCTTCGGGCTTGTCGAGAACGTTGACGCCCATCGCAGCGAGTTTTTCGCGAATCTCGTCGGAAGCCGCCCAATTTTTTTCGGCACGGGCAACGCGGCGTTCTTCGAGCAGGCGTTCGATCTCGGCGACATCGAGATTGAGGCGTTTCACGGCCAGGTCGCGAAGCTCATTCAGAGCGACGGAAGGCTGACGCGTGAAGAGGCCGACGTAGGCACCCATTTCCACGATGGCTTCACGACAGGCCATGAGCATTTTGATTTGTTCAGGTTTCTTTTTGCCGCGCGCATCAATGACCTGATTGGCCTGAGTCTGTGCGCCAATAAGCACGGCGATGGCTTTGGGTGAATTGAGATCGTCCGTCATGGCATCGACGAAATCTTTGACATAGGCGTCACGCACAGCAACATCAGCGCAGAGCGAGGCATCTTTGGCTTTGGCCGTAGCGATGATCTCATCGGCGGCTTCAAGCGTACGGTAGAGGCTCGTCACACGGCTCGTGGCTTCGCCAATCGTATCGTGCGAGAAATTGATGCTGTGGCGATAGTGCGTTGTCAGGAAGAAATAACGCAGTGCTTCAGCATGGACCTGTTTCGCGATGTCGCGGATCGTCCAGAAATTCTTGAGTGAATGGCTCATTTTTTCGCCATTGATCTCGACCATGCCGACGTGCATCCAATGACGGGCAAAATCGCCTTCCTGCGCGCCCTTGGCCTGCGCCACTTCATTTTCGTGGTGCGGGAAGATGAGATCGCGGCCACCGCCATGGATATCGAACGACGGTGACAAATACTTGGTGCTCATGCAGGAACACTCAATGTGCCAGCCCGGTCGGCCATAGCCCCATGGAGAATCCCAGCCCGGGGCGTTGCGATCCGTAAAGCCTTTCCAGAGCGCGAAGTCGCCAGGGTTCTTTTTGACATCGCTGGCTTCGATACGAACGCCTTCGAGCAGTTCGTCCAGATTACGGTTTGAGAACTTGCCATAGTCTTTGAACGTCGTGACATCGAAGTAGACATCGCCACCGGCGCAATAGGCATGGCCGTTGTCAAAAAGCTTCTGAATGAAGTTGATGATATCAGGAATATGCTGAGTGACGCGCGGCTCAACATCAGCCTGTTCCACATCGATCAGCGCCATGTCGCGATGAAGACCGTCGATCATGCGGTCGGCGAGTTCTGAAGGCGTACAGCCTTCTTCCTTGGAACGACGAATGATCTTGTCATCAATGTCCGTGTGGTTGCGAACCAGCGTCACTTCCTGCCCGAGTTTGCGCAGCATACGACGAAACACATCGAACACGACGAACGTACGCGCGTGTCCAATGTGGGGAAGATCGTAAACGGTCAGACCGCAAACATAAATGGAGACTTTGCCGTCACAAAGAGGAACGAAATCCACCTTGTCACGACGGGCTGTATCGTAAATTTTAAGATTCATGGGTCCTGCTCATCAGGTTCGCATTGCAGCGAAACCAAATTATCGAAATAAGCGGTTGCTCTTTTTGAGGCAGCCAAAATTGCCGGACTATTTTAGCCGAAAACCAGTCCATCGTCTAGTCACTCCACTATAATATTAGCAGGTTGGCAACGACGGCATCAGGAGCATTCGCGTTCTGGTCATCATGACGTGCGTTCCGCTCGTCTTCCCAAGCGCTCAACGACACAAAGCCGAAGACAAGCTTGCTGAGATTGAACGAATCTGTCTGCCATATATTAAATGTTAATGGTATCGGTCCGGTTCATGGACGAGTTACCCGATTTGCTGATTTTTGAAAAAGCCCGGGCCAAACGGCACGCCGGTGCGTCAAAAATATGTCTGAAACTGACACAATTCAGGCGTCTTCAGGCCGCGTGAGCGCACAGGGCACAAGCTAAATTGTTTGCAAAAAAGGCTTGTGGGTGTATAAGATGCGTCCTTGATTGCTATTTTAAGCAGTCGAAATTTTTGAATCGCCGACCAGTCGGTACAATTGACACAGGATCAAGTTAATGCTCAGACTTTTAATTGAAGACTCTGAAGGCAAATCACAAACCGCGCAAATATCGCTCGAAAGTGACATCACCATCGGTCGAAAAGCCGGAAATACCATCCGACTGAAACAGCGCAACGTTTCCCGTGAACATGCACGTATTTTTCAGAACGCAGAAGGGCTTTTTGTTGAGCCAGTTCACGCCCGTTACGGCATGAAAGTCAATGGTGCCAAGATCGAAGAAGCCACGAAGATCGATCTGGGCGACGAGATCAAGATCGGCGACTATCGCCTTTATGTCCAGGATGACGCTCAGCCCGTTGTGACGAGAGAACAGGAGCTTGCAGCCGCTGGTCCCCAGCCGTTGCCGCCTGACCAGCAACCGCGACTCGTCGTCATTTCCTCGAACTTTGCCGGTCGAGAATACCCGATCACCTCAACGCACTGCGTCATCGGCCGCGATACAGCACGTGACATTTGCATCAATCAGGCAAGCGTCAGTTTAACGCATGCCGAGATCAACAAAAATGCCCAGGGCAACTTCGAAATTCGTGACCTCGGCTCGTCAAACGGCACCAAGGTCAACGGCGTCGACGTAGGACAGCAGCCGCACGAACTCCAGAGCGGCGAGATCATCGCATTCGGTCATGTGGTGACCCGTTTCTGCGCACCGGGTGAACTCTGGTACTTCAACTTTGGTTCCTCAACCGAGACCAAACACAATACCGGCCTCATCGTCGCCCTCTGTCTCGCAGCGGTCATCGTGGCGGTACTTGCCACCATGCTCATCATGACGAATATGAACAACCAAACGGCGCCCAGTAACAAAGACGCCAACACGGCGGCTCAGGATGCCATCGAGCGTCTCGAAAATAACGCCAAGTTGATGACCTTCGTCATGGAATGCAAGGAAGAAACGGGTAAAGGCGATTTCGACAAAGCACAGACCGCCTGTGACCAGGCGGCTGCCATCAACCCCAACGACACGCGTCTCACCTTCGCCCAGGACAACCTGCGCCACGAGATCAATTCGTACAAAGACTATCAGACCATCGAGAATGACATCAAAGACGAACATTGCCGAGAAGCGCTAAACGCCATCGCTGATATCGATCCGTCCACCTACGCTTATAAACAGCTACTGCAAAATAACACGAAGGATAATGCCCTCGAGTGCCTCGAGAATCAGTTAAAAGACAAAGCGCTCGACGCCATCAGCAACGGCGATCTGACGACAGCTGAGACCCTTCTAAGCGAGATCCGCTCGAAAGGTCGTGCCAATTCACAAGCTGCCAGCGATGTCGAAGACGCGATCAACGCCAAAAAAGCCGCCAATCGCCCTGCTCGCCCCTCCGGTTCATCCGGCAGTTCCAAAAAGCCAGCATCTTCCGGCAGTTCAAGCGGTGTTGGCGGTGCAAGTCTCGATGAGATCTGCGCTCTTGCAATTAGAGCAAAAACGCAAAGAGATGCGAATAAAGTCTGCGAATACGGTAAAAAAGCCGTCAAGTTGGGCGGCGAATCCGCCTGCAAAGGCTTCGCAGGCAAATACGTCAAAGAATACTGCAAGTAAGCGATGAAATAACGTCCCAAAGCCCGTCATGTGTGACGGGCTTTTTTTGTTCTTCATTGAACCAACGTTAACCAACGTTGACGTCCATCCCATCAAACCTTCAAAATTTGACAGACTTATGAGCGGTTTGGGCTTTACGTAAAACACTTTATCTCGTAAAACATAAACGCTCAATTTAGGCGTGAAAACTCTGTAATTTTATTCACGCAATATCATTTTTAGGAGAAGTTCACATGCAGGCAAACGAAACGATTTCATTCTCAGAGGTGCAGCGTCTTTCACAGATTGCCATAGAAGCAGGCAACCTTGATAAACTTCAGACACTCCTCGTGCCTCTGCTTCGCGAGGATGATCGAAGCCGTAGCGCTGAAGAAAACCTTTATTTATATCGTACGCTTGGAGATATGTACGAAGAAAAAGGTTTGGAAGAAGATGCCAATAAAGCTTTTGAAAAGGCTTACAACTTTGACTGTCGCGATCCAAAAGTTTTGGAAACGCGCGTCATGGCTGAACTCAAAAAAGATGCGGCTGACGTCAATGCCGACATTTTGCTTGAACACCTTGTTTTTCATCGCAACAGCATCAAAAACTCGCTTGTCATGCGCATCTTCAAGATGTTGGGTGAAATTCGCCGCGCGAAAGGCGAACTGGATGCGGCGCGTGAGTACTACGAAAAGGCTCTCGAAGCGCGTCCTGGCGACATGGACATCATCAACTCGATCCTCTCGATCTCGGAAGAATCTGGCAACGACGAAGCGCTGATGGCAACACGCCAGAAACTTCTGTCGACACTGACCAACCCTGATTCGCGTGCCGCCGTTCTCGTGTCTATTGGTGACGACTACATCAAAGCGAATGACGAAGCCGCCGCCCTTGAAATGTATGAAGAAGCCCTCGTCGAATCGAGTTCGAGCATCGCTGCACATACGCGTATCCTCGTCATTTCCGAGCACAAATCCGATTGGGAACGCGCACTCGCTGCGTGTAACGCGCTCGTCGATGCCGCCCAGGAAAACGACGAAAAAGCCAAATACCTCCTCAAAACCGCGTGGATCTTCAAAGAAAAACTCAACGACATTAAGGATGCTGTCATTTACTTTAACCGCGTTCTCGATCTGCAGCCGAACCAGTTTGACGTTTTCAAAGGCCTGCTTCAGATGCTCATCGCCCAGAAAGATTACGTGGGCGTCGAAGCTGCTTACGAACGCATGATCGAACGACAGCGTGCCCTCGAACCGATGAACACGCAGGCAGTCGCCCAGTTCTGCAAGAACCTCGGTGATGTTCGTCTCAAAGAGCTTAATAACATCCGCGGCGCATGCGAAGCCTACCAGTTCGTCAGCGACCTCATGCCTGAAAACGTCAACTTCCACGCGTTACTCGCCAAACTCTATGCCCAGAACGATGACACGCTCGACAAAGCCATTCGCGAAAACCGCGAAGTGCTGCGTCTTGCCCCCGATCACATCGACGTCGTCTCGGCCATGGCCGACTGCTATCGCCGACTTGGCAAATACGACGAAGCGCTCTGCATCTACCGTGTCCTCGCTGCGCTCAACCTCATCAACGCCGAAGGCAACGACATTGTTGAACGCTTCCAGCCCGATGAAACGCCGTCCCTCGACCGCCCATTCAGCGAAGACCAACTCAAACTCATTCGTCCGAACACGCTCGACGGCGCGCTCTGCGCGATCCTCAGAATTGCCAGCAACGCCCTCAATCAGTGCTTCATTAACGATTTGAGCAACTACGGCATCAGTGAAAAACACAACCGCGTGAATGTCAATGAGCCCACGGTCTTTACCCGCACGCTCAAAAATGTTCAAAAAGCCCTCAACTTCGCTGAACTTCCCAATATCTACCGCTGGGATGCAAAATCCGGCATCATCAATGGCTACCTCGAAGAACGCTCCTTCCTCGTCCATTCCAACCTCCTCGGTGGACGCGACGAACACGAAGTTACCTTTGCTACAGCCAAAGCCCTTTTGCTCATGCGTCCGGAATTCTACCTCCTTCAGAAAGGCCGCGTGACCCTCGAACTCATCATCTACACGATCTTCAAAGTTGCCTGCCCGCAGCTTAACATCGACCTCAACCGCGATCAGCTCAAGCTCGCCAAAGCCCTTGAACGCGGCCTTAAGAGCGAAGAACTCGCCCAAATTGCCAAGATCGTTAACCGCATTATGGAACGCAAACAGAAGATCAACATCATGCTCTTCATCGAGTCCGTTGAAGATTACGCAAACCGTATCGGTCTTATCTTCTGCGACGATCCCCGCGTCATCAAGTCCCTCCTCTCCGAAGAAGAAGTCTCCATCAGCCGTCGTTCGCCCGACGAACGTCTCGGCTCACTTCTCGTTTGGGCCCTCTCCGAAGATTACGCCAATCTTCGTAAAGACCTCGGCATCAATATCCAGGTGTAAAATCAAAAACCCGATCTTTCCCGACGCGGCGAACTTCGCGCACACGATTCGCCGCGTTCCTACACATCAAGCGGTCATTGACCGCTTTTTTTGTGTCTCAAACGACGTAATCACAAGCAAATGTTTGGCACTAATTTTGCTTAATCGACACGAGCTTTTGGCGCCCGTCAAAACGCCTCTAGCTCAATATCAGTCTTGAACTCACGATATATGGAGGTTTTTATGAGACTCTCTAACATATGCCTTAGCATCAGTGCCTTTTTAGGTCTTTCACTTGGTTTCACGACGGCCTACGCATTTCCGTCGGACACCAATAACAACAACCTTTGTCTCGAGTTGCGAAAATCCTACAACACGACCAATCGCGAAGCGGCTTGCAAGATTGCCCGTCAAGCGATTGCACAATACGGAGCATCAGCCTGTAACGACGGCGCCAAGTCGTTTTTCAAATCGCGTTGCAATAAATACGCAGTGGATTTCGACGCCAACGAGATCCCGAAAGACAGCAAATACAGTAGCTTGGCAAACAACAATGGCACCGTGATCAACGATATGAGTGACGTCGATGCATCACCGATGCGTCGTCCGTTCAACGTCAACCGTACAGCCTCCGCGTCCGCGACGAACACCAACAGCGGCGCCTCAGCCAGTTCGTCGACGCGTCGTCCGTTTTCGATCAATAAAACCACGTCTGCCACACCAGCCGCAGCCAACACGGCAACCGTGTCCAACAACACGACGCGCCGCCCGTTCGTTGCCACCAAACAAGTGAGCAGCGCTGCCACCACGGAACAGGTCAATCCTGTGACCCCGTTGGTTGTGTCCCAAACGACATCGACTGTGCCCGATCAGTCAGCCTACACGCCGGAAGCCAAAACGATCGAAGTGGTTCAGCCAAGTGGTCAACAGATCACCACGATCACCGTGTCTTCTGAAACGCCCGTCGTTGCAACCATTTCACTCGTCAACCCCGACCAGTCGAAAACCAACGAAACCGGTACCATGATGCCATCCACGGCAGTCATCAACGTCGATGCTGATGGCAAGGCACATGTTCAGTCTTCTTCCAACCTAAGCGTCGACGCCATCGTCGCCACGAAAGGCACGACGAGCGCCAATAACAACGTCGTCGCGAGCGCCCCCGTCGCAGACAACAACGTCGTCGCAAGCGCACCCGTCGCGGACAACAACGTCGTCGTGAGCGCACCCGTCGCGGACAACAACGTCGCGGCCGACAACACTGCCTTCGCGAACGCCCCTGTCGCCGACAACAATGTCGCTACAAACAACGCGATCATTGATATCAGTGCCATCGCAGCAAACAACACGCTTGCCAACAACAGCGTCGCCGCCCTCGACGCACCCGTTGCGGCAAACAGCGTCGACAACGTTGACGCAAACACCAACAGCTATTGTGATGCGTTCTACGAAGCCGATCTTAATGATGACGTCGTGGCGGGCTGCAAAGCAGCTATGAAAGCAGCCATGACGTATGGACCGACCGCGTGTCAGGGCACGGCTAAAGAGTACTTCGAACTCATCTGCGAAAGCCAGATCTCCATTAACTAGCTTGTGCCCCTAATTCACTGATCACACCAGACGGTACCCCAAAAACAAAACGCGCGATCGCTCCCATGAGCGACCGCGCGTTTCGCATTTTAGCTTTGTCAAATCTGCGTCGATATCCCAGTCCGGTTAACCGCCCAAACAATGGTAATTAAAGACATAATGGGTGATGGAACCAAACAAGATAAAGACGTGAAAGATCTCGTGGCAGCCAAAACGTGGGTTATTTCGCCCGGGCCATTTGAGCGCATACATAATGGCACCCACGGTGTAAAAAATACCACCCAGTAAGATCCAGAAAACCACGTCCATGCCCCCACGCTGGTAGATAAATGGCAACGCAATGACGGCGAGCCAGCCGAGTGAGATGTAGATGCCAGCTGTGAGTTTGCGAGGCATGTTGATCCAGGTAAAGGAAAGCACGGCACCGACGATGGTAAGAGCCCAAATCGTCGCGAGCAATGCGTAACCGAGTGTACCAGCCAGGATCGTGAGACACAATGGTGTGTATGAGCCAGCAATGAGCAGATACACAGCCGTGTGATCAGCCTTACGCAACAGAATGCGCCCGCGTTCAGTCGTATTGACCGAGTGATAGAGCGTACTGGCTGTGTACAAAATCGCCATGGAAATGCCATACACGGCGAAGCCAACGGTCTGAGCCGTTGTAAAATCGCGAGGCACCACGTGGATCATCAAAAATACGGTGCCGACCAGGGCGAGTGCGATACCAATTCCGTGCGTGATCGCGGACCAGGGTCGAAGGCCGTCGTAGGGCGTACGACCAGCTTCAAAGGGTTTACGTGAGTTTTTATCAAAAGCGTTGACAGAAGGCTCCATATCGCCAAATCCACCGAAATCACTAGGTTCATTATTAAGTTTACGCGCGCCATGCGTAACGGGCGTTCAACGCGGTCTTAATATAATTATTCAGGCTCACGAACAGCGTTCCATGCCTCAAGTCGCGTCTTTGGCCCTGCCAGGCGAGGGGGTAGCGG
>JAZUKH010000200.1:0-2730 GCA_045643185.1 Myxococcota bacterium
GCTCAAACAAGCCACACGGCCGTACCAACTTCAGGAACTATTAAGGCAAATCACCATAACCTTAAGTTTGGAATCGGCGGCCGCGAACTTGCCTTCGGCTTCGAACAAATCGCGACCGCCCGCCCGATCTCAGCCTGCTTGCCTTCGGCTTCGCTACGGCTGAGATTTATGTATTTTGCCTATCCCCGGCTGAACAGTAACGTTGGGTGACGTTACTTCGCAAAATTCGCTTTAATGCAAAGTCGATTTTGGGTATTTTATCGCGGTTTTTTGCCGAATTAGGCATGGATTAAAAGCGTGAGAAGCGCACAGTCATGGAGAAAAAATGATTGAATATACTATGATGTTTGCTCAGCAGGAGCCGCTTAGCATCATTGAACTGGTATCGCAGTCGACCGGCGCCGTTATGGCGGTCTTGGTCCTGCTCGTGTGTTTTAGCCTTGTGAGCTGGTACATCATTGCTGCGAAGGCGATCTATCTTTCAAAAGCGCGCCGTCAGTCGGAAGAATTTCTGGATGTTTTCTGGAAATCGAAAGAGCTGAATGAGACGTACAAAAAGGCTGGTGAGCTTTCTAAGAGCCCTGTTGCGCAGCTTTTTAGAGCGGGTTACAAAGAATTGTCGAAACTCAAAAAAGACGAGCAGAAATCGGCTGGTGAAGCGGAATCCATGGAACTTTCAGGAATCGAAAACGTGGAGCGTGCTTTGAGACGTGCGTCGCTTTCGGAAACGACGGAACTTGAAAAGAATACGTCGTTTCTTGCGACGGTGGGTTCTACGGCGCCGTTTATTGGTCTTTTTGGTACTGTTTGGGGCATCATGCACGCGTTTGTGAACTTGTCGGCGACAGCGAGTGACATGGGCATTCAGACGGTAGCTGGTCCGATCGCTGAAGCTTTGATCGCGACGGCTATTGGTTTGCTCGCCGCTATTCCGTCGGTCATGGCCTACAACTATTTTAATCAGAAGATCAAAGTTCTTCAGGCCAACATGGAAAGTTTTTCGAACGACTTTTTGAACATCGTCAAGCGCAACTTCTTTAAATAAGCTATGGCAGTAGGCAAACTGAGTGAGATCAACGTTACACCATTGGTTGACGTTCTTCTCGTACTTCTCATTATATTTATGGTCACGACCGCAGCTGCGGAGCAAAAACGCGCTGAGGAGATGAAGCAGGATTCCATTCAGGACAAGACGAACAGCCTTGTCGCATTGAATCTGCCTGTGACGCCGGATAACGCGTACCTCGCCGACCCCGAGACGACAAAGCTCGTCGTGGTTATCGACCGCAATTTGCGCATTTATGTGGTTCGCGGTCTTTCCGCTGTGGCTGGTCAGGATCCGATCGCGGACTGTGCCAACAAGCCGCCGTCGCAATGGGCGCCGTGTTTCGACGTTATTTCTCGTACGCTCGGACAAAACCAGCGCATGCTCAAGGAAGGGCTTTATTTGGAAGCCGATGCGGATGCGCCGTACGGCTTTGTGTCAGGCGTTCTTCAGACGTTGCGCACGCTTGGACTTCAGGCTGTCGACATTGTGACGGATCCTCACTATCAGGCGCATTTGCAATTGGACGAGCCGAAATAGGCCGATACGCTTGTCGTGGCGCTTTTTCGCCCCATTCATTCGAAAATCGAACTTTATCTGAGCTTTATACATAGATATCATGGCTAACCCTAACCTTAATCCGCATGCGCTTGGCACGAAAAACCAGGTTTTGAGCGTTTTTGTGTCCGTGGTCGTGAATACGACGTTGGCGCTTCTCATCGTTTTGAGCAGTGGTTCGTCTTCGGAAGTACCACAGCCCGTCGAAGAGAACGCAATTTTTTGTCGTTACATCGAAGATGGGCGCATGTATCAGTTTGAGATGCAGGCCCCGGACTGGCAGACCGCTGAAGAGACCGTGTGTGGTTCGCATTATCGCGACGTTCGACTTGGCTCGCTTTTGGTGGAAGGGGCGCGTCTTTTGTTGACGGATGCCTCTAATAACCTGGTCCTGCATGCACAGCGCGAGTCTTGCTCATGTTCCGGCAAAGACGATGTGCCGGTCTTGCAAGATATCGGCATCGTCGAAGCGCCGCGACTCGGTGCCGAAGTCAAAAAGACGGCTTTGCCGCGTATTCTGAATACGCCGGAACCGGCGGCGCAGAACACGATTACGACGCAGAAGACCGACACACCGAAACCAAAAACTGAAAAACCTGTCAAAAAAACGCCTTCAATTGATGATCTGCTGAATGCGGCCAATAATTTTGACGAGGCCCGTCCCGTGAGCACGGACGATCCGGGTGGTTCTGTCGATGGGTCGAGACTTTCGAATTCTGCGACGGGACAAGGCGATCCGTATCTCCAAAAAGTGAAGGCGAAGCTCGATAATTCGATGAACGCCCCGGCCAGTATTCCGAAACAGACGCTCAAAAAGTTGAAGACCAAGGTCTGGATCCAGATCGGTGACGGCGGCATTTTGTGGAAGTGGGATTTCGTGAAAAAAAGCGGTGACGATGCGTTCGACAAAATGGTCGAGACGACGCTCAAGCAATTTATGCTGCAGGGGACTTCGCGTTTTGCCAATCCACCCGACACCTGGAAAAATAAGCAGATCCCCGTCACTGTTGATGGCAGTTTGATTCGCTAAGTTCTGATATTTCGATCTCGTTTTGGAATGTGTCCATTCGTTTTTGGGCCCAGCCAGGCGAGGGGGTAGCGGCGTATTTGCGGCGTTTCGCCGCAAA
>JAZUKH010000201.1:0-12847 GCA_045643185.1 Myxococcota bacterium
TGGACGACAAATCAGCGCGTCGCCGCTTGATCACAGCTGACGAAATCGACAGACTGACAAATTCCTCCGAAATGTCAGCCGTTGATCCCGCAGCGCACCCAGCAACAGCCAATGCGACGTCGCCCGTTCAGAGCAACAAAACCAGCGACACGCCGTCGGGCACACAACGCGCTGCCAAGCGCAACTCGCTTCGTGAGAGCCAACAGGCCACGGCGCTCGACCTAGCCCGAAGACTGCGTACCAAGAGCAGACTCATGGCTGCCGCACTCGACGAAAATACGCAGCCTGACACCCCTGCCCCCGTTTCTGATTCGGATGTTCTCGACCAGGCTGTCGCAATGGCCAAAGATTGTGATTCCAAGATGGTCATGGCCGCCTCCAGTGCGTCGTCTCAAGCCGTTGTATCGATTTTCGACAAAACTGAACCGGAAGACGAGTCCACCAGGTCGAGTGCCGGCATTGAGTCTGAGCTCACAGGCGACCGTCGTACGCCTGAACAAGCCGGCAACCTAAAAAGCTATTATTCAGGCTCACAAAGTGCCGTTTCGACAGCACGCGCCCCCGGAAGAGCCGCCATCATCACACGGAAATCCATTCAGGAAGCCAGCAAACAGGCTGCGCGTGTCGACAATTCGCTCTATACGCGCAACACGGCGCCGCTTCCGACCGGCTACAACCCGTTCTCACTGAGCCCGGGTAAATTCCCGATTCTGAGCCAGTTTGGTCGCAACCTGCTGGCGGCAGCACGTGATGGCAAGATCGACCCCGTCATTGAACGCGATCACGAGATCGACCAGCTCATCGACATTCTCCACAAACGCCGCAGCAACAACCCCGTGCTCGTGGGCGAAGCCGGCGTCGGTAAAACAGCGATCATTGAAGGTCTGGCGTTGCGTATGGCCAAACAACAAGCGCCGCGCGGCCTTGAAAATCACACCATCATTGCGCTCGATTACGGTGCGATTCTCTGTGGCACGCAGTTACGCGGCGCTGTCCAGGAACGCATCAATGCCATCAAAAAAGAAGTTCGTTATGCCAACGGACTGATCATCCTGTTCTTTGACGAGATCCACACGTGGCTTTCTCCGGCGTCGAGCGATCCCAATGCAGACGCAGCTTTGGAGCTAAAACTCGCGCTTTCCCGCGGGGAACTCATGTGTATTGGCGCCAGTACTCCGGCCGAACTTCGCCACGCCTTCGACGCAGATCCGGCTTTTGAACGTCGTTTTGACCTCATCGAAGTCAAGGCACCGAACGTCAAAACATCCATCCAGATCATTAAAAACGGCATTATTCGTCAATATGCCGACCATCACGGCGTCAATTATACTGATGACGCGATTGCTAATGCGGTGCGGCTTGCCGACCGCTATATTCAGGAGCGAGCCCTGCCCGACAAAGCGCTTTCCGTGCTCGACCGAGCCGGCTCGCTGTGTGTCCGATCCAATGATACCGAAGTCACGACCAAGCACGTCGCCGAAGTCATTGCCCAACTTACGGAAGTGCCCGTCGAGCGTCTGCTCATGACAGAAAAGCAAAAACTCATGCAGATGGAAGACATACTCGGTGAGCGCCTCATCGGTCATGAAAAGAATATTGCGCGCATAGCCCAGGTCATTCGACGCAATCAGGCCGGTTTTGGTGCGCAACGCCCCATCGGTTCTTTCCTATTTCTCGGCCCCACCGGCGTCGGCAAGACCGAAGCCGCCAAAGTCCTCGCCGATTTTCTCTTTGGATCACGCAAACACATCGTCCGATTCGACATGAGTGAATTCATGGAGCAGCATTCCGTCGCCAAACTCATTGGCGCTCCGGCTGGTTACGTCGGTTTTGACGATGGTGGTCTGCTCACCGAAGCCCTTCGCAAACGTCCTTATCAGATCGTCCTTTTTGACGAGATCGAAAAAGCCCACCCCGATGTTATGAACATCCTGTTGCAGATCCTCGACGAAGGACGTTTGACCGACGCAAAAGGCAGACACGTCGATTTTTCAAACACCGTCGTCATTTTGACCAGCAACATCGGCGCACAGGAAGTGATGGAAGCCGCTCGCAAAGGCATCGGATTTTCGGGACCCAATGCCGCTTTTACCGATATTGACGCGGAACAGGTCATTCTCAAAGCAGCTCGCTCGCGTTTCACCCCGGAATTGTATAACCGCATCGAAGAAAAACTCGTCTTCCATGCCCTGACGCGTCAGGAAGTCGAACGCATTGCCAGCCTTTTGCTCAACGATTCCAAAAAGCGTCTTTTCGAGGACAAGCACATTGAATTGAACATCAACGAGGATGCCATCATCCCGTATTTGATCGAACACGGCGGCTACGACCCGATGTTTGGTGCTCGTCCAATGCGTCAAACCATTCAATCCCTCGTCGAATCGAAGATCGCTGACTGGATTCTCTCGCACGATGCCCTGCCCGAGTCCCTCGATGTCGACCTCGTTGAAGATACCGTCACCGTTTCCGCAGCGCTTACATTTCCATGGCAAAGCATTCCAGTGTCTCTCTAAACCGCTCAGCGATCGAAAAACTCGCCAAATCGACGCAGCAACTCTATTTGGCGCAGCAATATGCCGAGGTTCTGCCGCAGGCCCAAAAGCTTCGTCAAGCCGCGACATTTCCCGCCTTCGACGCCATCGTCCTGACAAGCCACATTTGGACAATCAAATCCATGATGGCCTTACACGTCGACGATCTCCGCGACGCCATTTTAGCCTATCAGTCGGATGCCAGGTCAAAACAGCACGTCCAACACCAGTTTCAGGCAGCTCAGTTCCTTCTGCAGTATTGTTTGAAATGCGCCGACTATGCCGGCGCGATCACCGCGATGGACGAAACGGCAGCTTTTCTGCCCGACGACCAGCGCAACAAACTCATGTTGCAGGCTGCCGAGATCGAGATCGCTACTGCGCGCTTTAACGACGCTCAAATGCGTTTGGACGCCCTTCTAGCGAACGAAACGACAGCCAACGATGTCCGAGCCAACGCGCACCGACTGACATTTTCGCTCAACCAGGTTTTGGATGCAAACGACGTAGCCCAACATCATCTTGACGAATATTTCACACAGATCGAAGCCTGTTCACACGACCCAGCCGAGCTCGTCGAAGCCATGGCACTGAAAGCCGATGTTTCGCTCAAACACGGCCACGCGAACGAGGCGCTTCAAACGCGTGACGCCATTCAAACGCTGTACGGTGCAAACGCTACGTTTGACGAGAATGCCTTACAAAACGAACTTAGTCGCGCCGAGATCCTGATGGCGCAACTCGCCACACACGACGCACTTGACCTACTCGACAACGTGAAAAAACGCATTTGGTCGATGGATCCCGACGAATCCAAACACATCCGTCGTGCCTATGCCCTAACCCGGTGCCAGCTTTCACTCGACGTGGACAACGCAAGACTCGATCCAGACACTGAGTTTGCACTTCTTGACCAACTGATGCCGTCTCCCTTCGCGCTCGAGAATGTCGCCGCACAACTCAGTGCCGTTCAACATGCCCTTTTACGCAAAAAATACGACGGTTTAAGTTCACAACTCGATGCCATACGTAACCAGTGCGAGCGTTTATCACTCAACGCCGTTTTGGCGCCGGTCGATGCGACCCACGCAGAACTCTGTTGGAACCTGGGTGACGCCGATCGGGCGCTGATGTTCGCTCAGCGCGCGCTGGCGCGCTTCACCGCCCGTCAAGACATGGTCGCCAGCGCACGCGTCAACGCCAGATGCCTCGTCATCACCGGCGATCTGACTTTAGCTGACCAACTACACGCCCAGATCACGCCTTTTATCGACCTCGGACACAGAGACATTGCTTTGACACTCGCCCTGGCCTGTGCTGACGCACAAATTCGTGCAAATAACACCGACGTGGCCCGCGAACACCTCGATCTGGCGCAAACACTCATCGTACCCGGCACCATGACGCCCAGGGAAAACCGGTTAGATCAACTTCTCAACCGACTTTAACCCTGAGCTTTTTCAAGCTGCACACGTAAGACTTTGACCGCGCGGATTGGCTCTAACAAACTTTGTTTAAGCGCTTGGGGCTGTTGTATCGACGTTTTCAGCCTTGTTTTCAACCTCACCCGTCTGAGCACCTTCGCTTGGTTGTGCAGGATTCGTCTGTATCGCGACTTCATTTTGAGCGACCTCGTCGGATCGAGTCGATTCGTCAGTCGGAACTGAAGTCGCTGCAACAAGTTTCTGAACATTTTCGGCATCCTGTTTGGCACGCTGAGTATCCAGTTCCTGACAATAGCGCTGATCGGCTTCACGATCACGTTTCTGCTGAAGTCGTTCCCTTTCCACTTCTTCGATCGTGTAATCCCAACCATTTTCAACCAACGGAATCTCAAAAGCCCGAATGCTTTCACTCCGTTCCTGAATGCGTTTATACAAACTGGATGAACGTTTCGGCTTGTTATCAAACACGATCTGGCGCGTGACCGGATCAAAACGATCAAGATGGTGATAGGCCTCGACGTTGCCAGGAAGATTTTTGCGCGCAGCCCGTTGCAGAATATGCACCTGACAGAGTGCCATCAAAATCGCGCAAAGCGGCACACCTGCGATCATGCCGACAAAACCAAATCCACTCCCACCGATCAGAATGGCGACTAGCACCATGAAGCTCGAAAGCCCGACAGAATCACCAAGGATCTTGGGACCGAGCAAGCTGCCATCAACTTGTTGAAGCACAAAAATGAAGATGACGAAATACAACGCTTGAACAGGCTCAACACAGCCAATCAGGATTGCCGATGGAATAGCCCCCAAAAACGGCCCAAAAAACGGAATGATGTTCGTCGCCCCGACCACTGCAGCCACGAGAAGCGCGTACGGCATGCCCATGACCGAAACGCCGATATAACACATGATGCCAATGATGATCGAGTCGAGGATCTTTCCGATCAAAAAGCCGCCAAATTTCTCATCGATGATACGCAGATTTCTGAGCGTTCCATTGGCGGTCGCCGCATTGAACAGCGCAAACAAAGCTCGGCGAAAACGAGCCACGATCGAATCTTTCCAAATCAATACATAGACAGATACGAATACGCCGAGAAGCAAATTTTTGCAGACGACGAGGATATCCATGACACTGCTCGTCACTTTGCCAAGCAGGTTATTAAATTGCGGCGAAAACTGTTCAGCGATCCACTGCTGAACTGACGCAACTACCGTCGTTAAGATCTCTTTGGATGACGCGTCAAAAGCATATTCATCAACCAATCCGTTATACCAATTCAGAATATTTTGCGAATAGGTCGGGACATTGGCGAGTATGTTTTGAATACTCTGGATCAACTGAGGCAATAGCAATGCGATCATGGCGTAACACAAAAGCAGCATGACAGTAACCGTCGTCAAAGCGCTGGAAACGCGAATGACTTTTAACGTACGCACCGCTGGAGTTTTTTTACGCCAGGCAAAGAGTTTTAAGACGCTATTTTGAATCACGCACATGAGTGGATTAAGGATGTACGCGATCACGAACCCGAAAATGATCGGGCTAAAGATGTCGAGGATATGGGAAATTCCACCCACGACGTCATCGTATCGAAACAGGACGAAAAAGACGAGAAGTGCCGCGGCAATAACAAGAAACGCGATGATACCAACGCGTTTAAACTTCACTAACTGTTTTTCATCCATTTTGGAGATTTCCTAACAAGCACAGACAACGGGCACACACTGGCGCCGCAGGCAGAAGGGGTAGCGGCGTATTGGGTGAATGGGGCGTTAGCCGGCCGGATCGGACGGCTCTACCGCCCCATTCGCCCAATAGCCGCGTAGGGGAAGGCTTTCCCCTCCTTACAGAACCTTACTTGTTCACAATCGCGTAGGTCTGCTGCGCGATCGCGAGTTCTTCGTTTGTGGGAACGACCCAGACCTGGACGTTTGATTTATCCGTGGAGATCTTGCGTTCTTTGCCGTGGCAGTCGTTGGCGTCGAGGTCGATATCGATGCCGAGGAGCTGGAGTTTTTTGCAGACTTCAGCGCGGACATAGGGGCTATTCTCACCGATACCAGCGGTAAAGACGATCGCATCAACGTGACCGAGGACCATAGCATAAGCGCCGATGTATTTGACGATACGATAGATGAAGACGTCCATGGCGCGTTTGCAGGCGGGGTTGCCTTCAGCGACGCCGTCTTCCATCACGCGGCAGTCATTGGAGATGCCGGAGAGGCCGAGAAGACCGGACTGTTTGTTGATGAGGTTATCGAGTTCGTCGGCGTTCATACCTTTGGTGCGACCGAGGTATGTGAGGACAGCGGGATCGATATCGCCGCAGCGCGTCCCCATGCAAAGCCCTTCGAGCGGGGTGAGGCCCATCGAGGTGTCGACGGATTTTCCGCCTTGAATGGCCGTGACGGAGGAACCGCTACCGAGATGGCAGCTGATGATATTGATATCTTTGATGTCGCGGCCCATGAGTTCGGCGAGACGTCCCGAAACGAATTGATGGGAAGTGCCGTGTGCGCCGTAACGACGGATGTGATCTTCCGTATAGAGTTTATAAGGAATCGCGTAAAGATAGGCGTATTCAGGGATCGTCTGATGGAAGGAGGTGTCAAAGACGGTGACATTGGGGACGCCCGGGAAGAGTTTCTGGCAAACTTCGAGCCCCGTTACGTGAGCGGGAACATGAAGCGGATCAAGGGGATAAACGCTTTTGATCTCATCGATGATCTTCTGATCAACGAGGCAGGTTTTGGTGAGTTTTTCACCGCCGTGGACGACGCGGTGGCCGATGGCTTTGATCTCATCGAGGGATTTGACCGTACCGTCGAGAAGGAGGTCGATGACGCGTTTGAGACCGGCTTCGTGAGTCGGGAAAACTTCGTCCGTGATCTCAATTTTTTTGCCGTCGGCAGTTTTGTGTTTGAGGATACCGACCTCTTCACCAATACGTTCGACGTTACCTTTGGCGAGGACGTCGCCGGCAGGCATTTCGAGGAGCTGATATTTAACAGTAGAAGAACCGCAGTTAATAACGAGAAGTTTCATTTCTTTTCCTTTCCGTTGTGGGTTAAAAAATATCAACATAAATAATATATTTAATATTTATGCTGACGGTTGATTATTTATAAAGTTCTGTATAGATAGAGATCACCGCGCATATCGGTATCGAGAAGCATATTCACCACAGCGGGAGCAATGGCGCTGTCTTCGAAGTGAATCGTAGATCCGAATAATTCAGGGTTTTCAGTTATGACAGGCGCTACGGCGAGCATGTGAGTCGTTTTGCCGTCTATTGCGATTTTCTTTTCGTTCAGAAAATCCTTGTCTGAGGGCCTGTTTTTATAGGATGGATTGTAGACAATATCATCCGGTTTTGCGTTTTCAATTTTAGCATCGTCATGCGTTGTTTTGTCAGCATTAGCCACATCTTTTGAGCCATCCGTCATAGCGCCGTCAGCTTTTTTAGCAATTTCGTCTGCAGAAGGCGTTTCTGCATCCATTTGCGGAGATGGGGTGATTGATTTACTGCAAGCCGTAAGCAATAGAACGGTGCCAATGAAAAGGACAAGTATTATCTGATGATATTGCAGCTTCATCTTTAGACCGTATAAATAGAAATTAGGGACTAGCGATTTCGCTAATCCCTAAATGGCATATCAAACCAGAAATTGACGGAGCTGTGAGCAGCGTCGTATCAAGGATTTCGCATTGTGCATGTATAAAGATGCACGATGTGCATTACCCCTGAGCCTGAATGGCGGTCACGATAACGGTATTGACGATATCGGCGACGGTAGCACCACGGCTGAGGTCATTGACCGGCTTATTGAGGCCCTGAAGAAGCGGACCAATCGCGATGGCATTGGCAGAACGCTGAACAGCTTTGTAACCGATGTTGCCAGCGTTGAGCGTCGGGAAGACAAAGACGTTGGCTTTGCCGGCGACGGGGCTGTCGGGAAGTTTCGTCTTGGCGACGGAGGGAACGACGGCGGCGTCGTACTGAATCGGGCCTTCGACGGCGAGTTCAGGAGCAGCTTCACGAACTTTTTCGGTGGCTTCGCGGACAGCGTCGACATCGGGGCCGGAGCCGGAGGTGCCGGTCGAGTACGAAAGCATGGCGATCTTGGGATCGATACCAAATGCTTTGGCGGTAGCAGCGGAAGCAATGGCAACGTCACGGAGCTGATCGGTCGTTGCATTGGGGATAACGGCGCAGTCGCCATAGATGTAAACGCGATCAGCGAGGCACATCAGGAAAACGCCGGAAACCGTCTTGATGCCAGGTTTGGTTTTGATGAACTGGAGAGCGGGACGGATCGTGTCTGCGGTCGAGGTCGTTGCGCCAGAGACCATGCCGTCTGCAACGCCTTTGTAGACCATCATCGAGCCAAAGAAAGTCTTGTCAGCCATGAGTTTGCGGGCTTTGTCGAGTTCCATCCCCTTAGCTTTGCGGAGTTCGTAGAGCGTATTGGCATAGTCTTCGATGTCGGCTGAAGTGGCCGGATTGATGATTTTGATGGAAGCATCGAGTTCAACGCCGATTTCAGCAGCTTTGGCTTTGATCTCAGCTTCATCGCCGAGGAGAATGATGTTGACGAGATCTTGAGCGCGGAGTTCAGCAGCAGCTTTAATGATGCGGTCAAGCGCGCCTTCGGGCAGAACGATCGTCTTTTTGTTGGCACGGCACTTGTCATGGAGGCTGCGCATAAATTTGACGGGGGTGGTCACTTCCGTGGAAGCGGCGATCTTGCAGGCACAAAGTTTAGCATCATGCGGATTGACGACCGTCAAGCCATTCGCTTCGATCTTCTTTGCAGCATCGTCAGAGCAACCGGAAGCAATGACGGAAACTTTGATGCCGTCCTGAGCGAACATTTTGACGGTGACGTTTGCGGCTTCGACGACCTGGTCGTCGCTCTTGTCTTTCGCGCAAACGGCAGGAATGACCATGGCATCAATGTTTTTGGCGAGTGCAATGTTGAGACCATAAGCATCGCGAATGGCGCCGCCATCGACGATCGGGGTAACGATCACGATATCAGCATCTTTACCCGTTTCTTCAACGCGGTCGACCAGGATCGACAACAAAGCGTCTTTTTTGCCATCGGCGAGCATTTTTGTCGCTTCGCAACGGCAGAAAGAAGCACCACAAACGTCGTCTTTGCAGCCAGCGAGCGGCGCCAACACGGCAACTTTTTTGCCCTGAGATTCAAAATTCGCTTTGAGCGCATCCGCCAATTTGGCAGCGCAGCTGTCACACACCATCAGCATTACGGATTTGGTCATTTTTATTCTCCTATTCGATGTTAAAAACACTCAATTCCGGGGACGATTCCACCGGAGAAACGGAACGGATTTCGGCACTCGGCCGAAAATGCGCGCCATAGGTTACTCCTTTTGACTTCAATGAGCGAGTAATTTTGAGAAAATGCGCTTCACGCGAAACCACGCCACCGAGTCAAACGATGCTCACGCTACCAAGCTCACGCTACCAAGCGTAGCGGGCATTCGCTTTAAGCAGTTCAATGTTTTGCTGACTAGTCTGTCCGGGCTCGGGCACATCCGCCCCGAGTGGATCGCCCGCTGCGACCGCACGCTCGTAACACTGAACCAACGCGTTCCCAACACTGCGACGCACTTCGGCACCAAGCTGTTCAAACGCCTCGTCGCGGTCAACGTAACCACGAATCAGATTGCAATTCCAGCGGTTAACTTCGAACGCCGCCACGCATGGCGCAAAGTCGCGTTCAGCCTGTTCGCGCAGCGCAGCGTTCGTCTCGTGCAGCGCCTCCAAAAAGACGCGGCAGGCCAGCATGTTGCCGTTGGCTTTCTCGCCCCAGTTGAGCATCTGCTGGTGATATTCGAGACGGTCAGCCTCGTTCTGCGCATTGTCAAAGCGCGAAAAATAGTGGGCGACGAGGCCACCGGCCGCATCGACATCACCGGCATTCGCCGCTTTTTCGAGAAACTGCCGCCCAGCCTTTTGATTGACCGCAGTATTGGGGTCATCCTCTTCCCCCGCGTCGATCAAAAATAGACCGAGTTGACGCATAGCCGGCACGTATTCCATATTCGCAGCTTTCCAAAGCAACTCGATGGCTTCGGCTGACATCGGACCGGGCATCTCAAGCTTGATCATGGCCGTTTCGTAGATCGATTGAGCTTCGGCGAGTCGCTTTTGTTGTTCAAGCTCCTTCGACTTGTGTGGAACCGAATCCGCCTCATGGCTGACCGTAGCTTCGTCATTTTGGCGAGCCTCAACGTTCTGTGTCTGCATTTCAGCAGGGCGTTCTGCCTCCGACGAGGCTTTTGAGCAACCAGACAGAGCCAGACCAACGGCCAGCCATCCAACCAGTACATTCCATTTCATGGCTTATTCCTATCACTAAAATCTGTGTCAGCCACTCGGCCAACAAACCGGCCGCGTCTATATCACCCTGTCTAAGATTTCTCACCAACAAAAAAGCCCTCGCTTTTTGGGCGAGGGCTTAAGAGCTTGGTTTATCACCAATTATTTTTTCGGTGCATAAACTTCAATTTTATTAATAAAGTATTTAGCTTGCACTTTCATACCAACTTTAACAGATGTTTTACCAGCACGCATATCAAACTGATGCTCACAAACATCCTGTCCCTTACAGGTATATTCTTCCGAATAAGTACCATCTGTGATAATCAGAGAGTAGTCAACATCAACTTTACTACCTTTTCCATACACATAAACAATATAGTTTTCAGGCAACTGCGTTAATTCAATATACTGAGCTGTTTTAGTATTATCGTAGGTTTCATATAGAGTAATCTGATCGTTTGCAAAACCAGCATTTGCCAAAACATTCACCACAACATTATTATCATAACTCAACGTTGCCTGTTTTAATTTAGTGTCTTGATTTGTGTCATCAATAGCCGCGCCACTTGTATTAACCCCTGCACAAGAAACGATATCACTTTGATTTTTG
This sequence comes from Myxococcota bacterium, assembly GCA_045643185.1. Taxonomy (GTDB): domain Bacteria; phylum Myxococcota_A; class Bradymonadia; order UBA4248; family UBA4248; genus RGIG464. The sequence goes on from JAZUKH010000201.1 coordinate 10,946, forward strand.
AATTCCGAACAACTGATAACAGGTTTGAAAGTCATGTAAAGCTCACCAAGTTCCTTTTTGTCAGGCGAGGATGCTTTGCAATCTGAATAATCGAATTTACAGGCCGTGCATTTTACATTACCCGTAGCTTTATCATCATTAAGATAAGCCTGACACGTTTTGTCGCCAACGCTGCCATCACACTCTTCGCCCTCATCAGGTTGGCCATTACCACACTGATTAACATAATCAATCGCGATGGTCTGCGCATCCGTCATCTTGGTGACATCGACGACAGAAGAGATAGCATCTGCCGCAACCTCGCCTGCGGGGCAAGCCCAGTAACCAGCTGCCGATTTCACGAAAATGGCGCAATAATATTTGCCATTTTCTAATTTCATCGCATCAGCCGTCGTCGAAACGGACAGCGTGTAATTCGAATCGTCTTTGACCTGAACATTATCATAATTCATCGAAATGCTGTTCCAGGCTGAAGTCGCATTATTAAGATCATTAGAACAATAAAGCGAGGCGCCCGTCAATTGAGCATCGCGCGTTGCGACACCTGAAGCAACAATATTGTCGCCCTCAAGCGTGACGCTGACTGTCGAACATTTGGCGTTCTTATCGCACCCCGTCTTTGTTTTTACAGTACCTGACGGGCATGTAAACTGACAATATCCAGCCGCATTGCATCCTGTAATACTTTGAGCCCCATTGATCTTTTCAGCACACGTCGTCTCATAATCATCGATCGTGCAGATCTTGTTTTGTGCATCTTCTTTGTAACAACCATACGTTGTTACGCCATTCGCGGTATTACCACGACAGACTTTGACAGAACCATTCGCGGCGCAATCGGTCTGCTCTGTCGAAACGACGCCATTTTCACATTTGGCTAAATGCGTGGCATCGACACAGCCCATTTCGCCATCGGCAATAATAGCCGTTTCCGTACCATCATACATCGCACATGCGCCATCCAGGATGACGATCGGGGGCTGCTCTCTATCAATACAAGCGGATTGATCATTATTAACATCATATTCGCCCTCACAGGCAAGCACGATGCAAACATCGTCTTCACTGCACCCCATCTGGCTTGCATGTTCAGGCTTCGTGCAAGCGGAGGCATCGCATGTCTGAGTAACGGTTTCCTGTTCGCAAGCATCTTTAGCCGTATTAACTTTATAGCCATCGACGCATTTGGCGACAACGCATTTGTCGGATTCGCACGCCATTTCGGAGGCATTCGCAGGTTTCGTGCATTCAGCAGCCACGCACGTCGACGTGACGTTTTCCTGCTCGCAAGCGTCTTTGGCCGTGTTGACTTTGTAGCCATCCGCGCATTTGGCGACGACGCATTTGTCGGATTCGCACGCCATTTCAGAGGCATTCGCAGGTTTCGTGCATTTAGCTACTTCGCATTTGGCCGTCTGGCTGCTGTCGGCTACGCATTTCAACGCCGTCGCGTCGCATTTGGGCGTGGCGCCCGAGCAAGCTTCCTCGACATTCCAATCGCCGTCGCTGCAAACCATCAATGTGTTGCCCTGACAGGTTTTCACGCCTTCGTCGCACGCGGCATCGCTGTCGTTGTCACTGTCCGAACAGCCCATCAATCCAGTCATTGCCAATGAAGTTGCAAGAATCCAAACCAAATTTTTACGCATCGCTTTTCCTCACAAAAAAATGATGAAAACGCCACTGGATGTGACGTCTGAAGACAAAAGCGGCCAAACCGCTTAAATTGAACGCCGCAAATTCTAGCAAATTCATGAAATCAAAACAAGCAAACCCTAGAAACTGCTTCAGTTTTGTAGCATAATGTAATAATTCAAACCACATGTAGTTATATATTTTCATTATTATGATCCAGGGGGCCGTCGCCCCCTGCGCGGCTATTTGCAAAGCAAATACGCCGCT
>JAZUKH010000202.1:0-31385 GCA_045643185.1 Myxococcota bacterium
GCGAAAGCTAATAAGACACCTTAAAGACGATGAGGTTGATAGGCAAGCTGTGTACATGTGGCAACACACTTAGCAGACTTGTACTAATGGTCGTTCGGCTTGATCACCTCCCCACCCCTTTGAAACAAAGGGATAGACATAAATCATATCTCCAAACTTTCTCAAATCTTGCCGGTGATAATAGCGAAGAGGCCACACCCGATCCCATCCCGAACTCGGAAGTTAAGCTCTTTTGCGTCGATGGTACTGCGTGGGTGACTACGTGGGAGAGTAGAACGTCGCCGGCTTTTTTTTTATTTTTTTCGGCATCTACTTCGTCAACATCGTCGAAATACTCGTGTAAACGTGAAATCTTCGTTGCCACGTGGGGTCTGATTTATGGAGACGTGCGGGCCGCACGTCTCTACGAGGCTCGAAACAATTAAAACCGTCGTTTTTGACTTTCGAATTTCGGCATCTACTTCGTCAACATCGTCGAAATTCAATGAAATAATGCGCTGCCGTATTGCCGAAGGCAATAGGCTCAGCGCGCGCCGTCCCGTATCGGCTTTGCCGATAGGGCGGCCAAATAAAATAAAGCGCTGCCGTATTGCCGCACTACGTCGGTTTTTTGTGCACAAGTATCGTGACGATCGCGTATGTCGCACCGTGGCTCGGTACGGTGCGACTAATCGACGTTCGTTGGATGTTCGTTTTGTTGGGCGATATCGGTATCTCGATAGAGTTGGTCCATAATGACATCGATATTTTGTTTGGCGTTGTTTACGAGTAGATCGGCGTAGATCTGTCGTGCTCGACGGTAAGCGTTGAGTGCCTGAATATTTTGTTTTGTGGTGAGAAAATATTCGGCGTAGAGCGGTTGCAACAAAGCAATGTCGAGCTTGAGATGGTATTTTTCGTAGAGCTTTTCGATCTTTTGAAAGAGCTTGTCGGCAACGCGTGGCGCATAAAGATGAGCTGCATTGCTGTCTTCGGTTGTTGGTGCTTCAAAATCAGCGGCGTAGCAGCAAGCCTGTAGTTTGAGAATGCGCAGGATGAGTTGGATCTGCCCCGCTTTGGCAGCAAGCGACGCGGCTTTGCGCAAAGTTCGTTCCGCTTTGGCATAATGCTGCGTTCGGTAATAGATCTCGGCGTTGTTGATGAGGCATTGTGTGAGATAGCGCTTATGACCGAGTTGTTGCGCGATGGAGAGTGCTTGTTCATTGGTTGCGCGTGCCGTTCGTATGGCTTTGAGCTCAATGGCGCCTTCAGCGATGTCACAAAGCAAACTGGCGTGCAAAAAGACGTCATTCATTTCCTGCGCGTGTCCTAGCGCAATATTCCATGCGTCGAGCGCACTTCCTCTGTCGCAAATACGGAACTGAAGTGTGCCAAGCGCCTGGTAGGTTTCGGCATACAGCGTTTGATCGTGACTGACTTCGGCGTCGTGAATAATGGCTTTATACGATTCCACGGCTTCGTTGGGTGACCCTACGGCAGCCATCCAGTCGGCTTTACAGCGTCGCAATTCGAGACAGTGTGTGGGTTCGATGCCAGTTTTGTCCGCAAATGTCGTGGCATGCGCGAGACATTGTTTGGCACGTTTGAATTGGAATTTTGCAAGCAGGTAGCGGATTTCGAGGGTATAGGTTTTCAGCATGATCTGTGGGATCATGCTGATATTGAGCATACGTCTCGCTTTTTTGACATAGGCCATGACGTGCTTGTATCGTCCCATGAGCATGAGGATCTCAGCGATCTGTAAAGCTGCGGCTGCAGCCATGCTGAAGGCTGAGATCTTTAGCGCATGTTTCCATGTGGAACGTGCGAGTCTGAGTGCTTCACTGACGTTTCCCAGCCGCAGCGTGACGCGGCTTGCGTCGAGTGCCGCCTGAATTCGTCTTGCCACATTATCACTAGGAAGCGTTTCAAGTAGCTTTTTGAACATACGCCTCGCCTGCGGATACTTGGCATTCGTCATGGCTGCGTACGCAACGCGCTCAAAATAGTGCGATGCTTCAGTGTCATTGTGTTGCTCGTGCCACAGGTTGCCGATGGTCTCATTAAAACGCCCGTCTGGATTGTTGAGCGCATACCACTGGGCGGCATTGCCAAAGACTTTTTCACGCACTTCCTGGGTGACGATCGATGAAATCGCGAGTCGTTCGTATTCGTGTTTGAACGTGAACGTCGTCGTGTTTTCGAGAACCGCAGTCTGACTCGTCGTCAAAAAGCCGAGTTTGAGTAGCTGCTTGAGGTAGGGCGCGTTTTCGACGCGCGTCGGATTGGACGGATCGTAGGTGACGGCGTCGATCGTGTGCGCGGTAAACGGTGCGTTCAGGATCGAAGCTATGCCTAATACGGCACGATTACGCATCGGTAGGGCTACAAAGCGCTTTTTAAGATTTTGAAGGCGTTCGGGCGACACTTCTTCGCGTTTGAGCGCTTCAAGATTTTCGTTCCATAACAGCATCTTTTCAGGCGAAAAGTCTTTCACCATGGTTTCGAGGGCTCGCTTGGGCGAGCCACAGGCGTGCTGCGCGACGATGCGACATAATTCGGGCGGAACGATGAGCTTTTCGCGCGATTGTGACATCTGTTCGAGAATATTTTGAGTGAGCAGCGTCAGGTCTTCGTCACTAAGCGTCGGCAATTCGAGGTTATACACTTCGAGTGCCTGAAAAACTGTGGGAAGCGGCGTGGCAGAGTCGTGTGTGACGACGAGCGTAAGTGGCACATCCCCTAGGTTTTCAAAAGTATGCGCCAGAATGGCGAGTGATTCGGGATCGTAGGCGTCAACATCGTCAAAAAGCCAGACAAGCGCATTTTTTTCAAGATCGGCATGAAATAACGTCCGAAGTGCATCTACGTAGGGTGCAATGCGGTCTTGGGTGGCACGTTCGTCTTCGGCATCACGCGGCTTTTTGGATTGGAGCCAAAGATCTTTGATTTGTGTCAACACGGTTTGTGCGGTCGACTTGGATTCGATCATCGAGTAGATCGCGCCGCCGAGTTGCTCAAAAATTTCATTGGGCTCATTGCCCGTGACGTAGAGACGTTGCGCGATCAGGTTTCGTATGGAGGCAAACGGGCGTTTTGACTTCGACTGAGCCGGCGCGATCGTGACGACATCGTGCGGACTGTGTGTCAATTCGCCATACAGTTCAGCCATAAAGGCCGTTTTACCAAAGCCCGGTTCGGCGCTGACCGCTACGAAGAATTTTTCACGTTGGTTTTGGTGGATCTTGATCTGTCGAAGCAACTGTTTGACTTCAAAAAGCCGTCCCTGAAATTTCACTGTGTCGATCTGGAGCCATTCGGCACGCTGAGCGACGTTTTTGCCCGTCAAATTCGTAAGATGTGCGCGAATTTCAAGACATTGTGGCCTCAGATCCAAACTGGCGTCAATGGCTGGTATCTCGGTCTCATTTTCTTCAAAATCGTCGTCATCTTCAGACGTCGTCAGGCTTTTCGTGTGAGGTCCGCGGGCTTTTGCATATTCAGGTTCGTCGGCGCTTGCTTCGAGATCATCGATCGAAAGCACTTCGCTGATGGTCGAGATGAGCGGCTGTTCCAGATCTGCTGCGCTTGGCGCGTTCCTGCTCGTCTTCAACTCGCCCTTGTCGGACGCCGGCGTTGGGATCGTTGGCGGCTTGATCGGTGCCGAATGTATTGCTTTTGATATTGAATTCGATTCGGTGTGATCAAATTGTGGCACCATCATCGACTTGTTTTGTAATAGATTATTAGATAATTCCTCGGCTTTTTGTTGATTGATCGAATTATCTTTGATTGCTTGAGACGTGACTGTATCGAAGGCAAAAGCCAGGGATAAGGCCTCTTGGTCAGAGCCAGATTTGGACGTTGCAGGCGCATTTGGCGCGGTCATTAAATTCTGATCGTAAGAAGAATTGGGATTCATCGCAAAACTATCGAATTGAGTGTAATTTCGTATCCGTCGCCAATTCAGATTTTGGCAGATTGTGCGAATTATCCCATATTTTTCGCTAAAAAGCCCATGGCGATTAAGATAAAAGAAGCGTGTTGAGCGTAGGTTGAGGGGGGCGTCCCCCCCTACGCCGCTATTGGCGTTACCGCCAATACGCGTCTACCCCCCACCTGGCGGGGCCCTGGACCTTGTTATGAGGCCGTAACCTGTCACGGCGCCGTAACCTGTCACGGTGCCGCTATCACGAAACTACGGATCGATCTCACCCTATGACTCCTCTTGAAACCGCGTTTGAGCGCGACCGGGCGCTTTCGAATGAACTTTTAGATGATGTGGTGCGCTCGACATATTTATATGCGGTGCGTCTGGGTGCGCTTTCGCGCTTTCGGACGTCGCGTGGCGACGTGGTGGACGTGCGCGACACCTTGTCAGGCTACCGCGTGTGGTTGGAAGAGGCCATGCTTCGCCTGAGTACGAAAGGTTGGGCGTTTGGCGGCGACGAAGCTCATGCAGGCGTCGGCACGCGAGCCTGGTGTGGCAACTGGCACCGCGCGGAACTTCAGACATTTTGGCCAACGTTGGTCGCAAAACTGCGTGAAACCGTATCACACGTGGAGGTTTGTCACGCGGGTGTGGATGTGGCCGAATTGGAGGCCGTGCTAGGACGAAAGGCACTTGGTTTGGCACTGGGGGGCGGTGGCGGCACCGGTTTTGTGCATCAGGCGCTGTTTCAGTGCCTTGAGACACACGGCATTCGTCCGTCGATCATCACTGGAACGTCGATCGGCGGGTTGATGGGGCTCATACGGGCGATGCGATCGAACTATGACGCAGCCTCGACGATCTTGCGTATGCCGAGTTGGTGGCGATTGACCAAGCACCTTCGACCATGCGGTCACACGCGTTATGGACAGCCAGCGCTTTGTCGCTTCGATTTTGGAGAACTGATCCGCGGCATGACGCGCGAATTTGGTTATACGACGCCACCTCGCTTTTCCAGCTTACCCATTCCGTTTGCATGCGTTTCCAGTGGTATCATTCGTGACCCACACGTCATTGAGTCGTTCGAGGCGTTGCCGATGGGCATGCTCACGTCGATCTTGAATTTTACGCGTCTGTCGTGGAAACACGTGTGTGATCACGCCGTACACATGGCCAAAATGTTGATGTCGAGCAACGCGGTCAGGCCAGTGGTTCTTGGCTTTGACGCACTCACACAGGGCTTGAGCGTGGAAGATGCGGTTGGTTTTTCGGCACTCGTGCCGGGCGTGCTGAATTATGAAGTGCCGCAAAATCACTATCGCAATCGAGAGATCCTGGACGCCGTGTTTTCGCGTGACGGTCTATACCGGCTGGTCGATGGTGGTCTGACGAGCAATGTGCCGGTCAGAACCCTGAATGCCGAACTCGAGAATATGCGCCTGGGACATACAAATGTGTACGTGTTGGGCGTCGACGTCTTTGCGCCGCAGTTGAATGACGGGTTATTTTATCCGCTCGAACAGATCGCCAATGCGAACGCCGACCAGGATGCGCGTGCATCCTCAGCTTTTTTGCGTCTAAAAAATTTGTTGTCGCCCATGAATCTTTCTCCGACACTCAACCAATATAAATGGTTGAATGAACATTTTTCGGACGAGTTTCATGAAGCGCTCAAAGTCATTCAATACGTCATGACGCCGCTTTGTCCGCTTTCAAGGGTTTTGGCAGGCATGACGTCGTGATGGCGTGATCATTCTGAGATGGTGACATCCATGCAGCCGTGGGCATAGAAAGCTTCGAGGATCCAGGCTGCGATGTTGTAGTCGGCGCCGTTGTCGATGATAAGGGTTGGGGCTGAGGCACAACGCGTGGGCAGATGTTGGTCTGCAAACGTGATGAAGTCATTTTTGGAGAGGGCATTCGCGTCGACGAGAATGACGTTTGAAGCCGTGAGTTGAACCTTGAGAGGCAGATTATCGTCCGGTGTTTCGTGTTCAAAATTGATACGCGAAACGACCTGGGCTTCGATCTTCTGATAATCTTGTTCAATCTCGTTGGTTTCTTTTTCCATGGCGTCCAGTTGCTGGTCCAATTCGATATAGGCTGGTGTGGTGGACATGTCGAGGCTTTCGAAGCGCGAAGCTTGATCGCTATTGGCGTTCGTTGCGCAGCCAGTGAGCAGAGCGAGGCATGATGTCAACACAATCGAATGAAAACGCATGGAAAAACTTATTTTGGAAGAAGATTCGTTTTGATGTGGAAGTCGGCACCACGATGTGCCGTCTGAATTCTTTCTGGGATATATCCGTCGAGGTCGATGGTGACTTTGACGTTGGCGAGTGACTCGATTGGAATTTCACACGGGGTTCGTTCGCCCGTGGGCTGTCCGTCGATATAGACTTTTGCGCCAGACGGCGTGCTTTCGACATAAAGCGTTGGCGTGTCTGAGCGTTTTGGGTCGAGGTTGACCGCAAAGCCCTGAACATCGCTATTGATGCCTTCGACATGGAAGTTGAACTGTTCGCCCGAGGTAGCCGCAAACTCGACATCAAACGGCGGTGTTTCTTTCAAATCGACGCTGGAAGGCGTTGTACCGATGGTTTTTTGGGAGACACGAATTTCGCTTGGGATATCCGAGAAAAATTTGTAGGTGGTGTAATTGGTCTGTGCGATGGCGACCTGTGATGGTGCGAGCATGACGCCTGCAAGGATACCGAGACAGATGACGAAGGCGATGCCGATGCTGATCGCGACGATTTTGACAGGGCCGAGTTTGGCGAGTGCGGTGACACAGCGTCCGAAGGGACCAGAATAGGCTTTCAGGTTAACCGGCGTATTCTTGATGCTATTGTTGAAGCTCGAAGATATGGTGACCTGGTTTTTATTTTTCGTGGAAGACAGGCATTTTTCGAGCTCTCGAATGAGTTCCTGCATCGATTTGATGCGTCGGTTCATATCTTTTTCGAGGGCTTTTGTGAGAACTTTATAAGTTTTCTCGTAAATGGCGTGTCCACGGTATTGCGGTGGAAGCTTTGGCAGTTTTGCGTTGAGCGTCTGTTCGAAGACTTCAAGCAGACCTTTTCCAGTGAATGGTGGCGCGCCGAAGATGCATTCCCACAAAATGATGCCGAGTGCATAAACGTCGGTTCGGCCATCGACGCAGTCGAGTCCCCGGACCTGTTCAGGCGACATGTAGAAGGGGGTTCCGACCGTGGATCCAGCGTTCGTGAGTTTTGGATCCCATTTTGAGGAATTGTTGCCGGTTGGTGTTTTTGCAACGCCGAAGTCGATAATTTTGACGAATTCCGGTGCGCCTGGCGTTTGAACGATGAAGATGTTTGCGGGTTTCATGTCACGGTGAACGATGCCATGTGCGTGTGCTTCACTGAGGCCGCTTGCCACCTGAATGATGTATTCGATCGCCGTTGTTGGATTTAAAACATGCTGTTTTTCGAGGATGGAGTCGAGGGCATGGCCTTCGAGAAATTCCATCGTGAAATAGTAATCGCCTTTTGAGCTTAAATTGAGGTCGAAAAGCTGACAGATGTTTGGATGTTTGAGGATACGAACGGCGTGTGCTTCACGCAAAAAGCGTTGGACGACGACGCCGTCGTTGACGTATTCCGAACGCAAAAGTTTGACGGCAACGATGTGTCCGCGTTTTGTGTCATGCGCTTGATAGATGTTACCCATGCCGCCGCGTGCGACCAAATAATTGATCAGGTAGCGCTGGTCAAACAGCGTTCCAATAAGTGGGTCCTGAACTGATTGATTCATAGGGCAAACACCAACCACACGATGAGACGTTTCAAAAACGCAAAATACGTAACTCTAGTTTAGGGCTTTTGGGTGAAATGCACAAACTATTGTTGTTTTTTGGCGGTGACTTTTATCAGGTACGCGGTTGCGATAGCGGCGTAGGTGATCACGACGGCGGCAAAAGCGGCGGGAGACAGCGTGGCTTCGAGTCCTGTTGTGGGCATTTGCGTAGGGTGGATGCCGCCAAACAATTTTCCAGCGAGGTGTGTGAAAGCGATGGCCGGCATAGCCATGACGATGAGCGTGGCGGTTGTGGTTCGATGCGCGACGACGTGTTTTTCGATGATGTGACTGGCGAGTCGCCAGGCCAAGAAGAGCAAAGTCGTCAGAAACATGCCCGTGATGCGTGGTTCCCAGATCCATGGCGTTCCCCAGGCTTGTTTTGCCCAGACCATACCGGTTGCGATGGTCACGCAGGCAAAGATCAGCCCGACGTCACAGGTGTGTTGGGCGAGTCGAAACGACCATTTTTTTTGAAAAGTGATGGCGATATTGATGATCAAACAGGCGATGAAGCCGAGATAGGCCATCACGGCGGCTGGTATGTGCCAGAGAATGAGTGTTCCGTGACTGAGTTTTGCAGCGATGACGGCGGCGGGGATCGCCGCCGCGAGCGGGATCAACGCTTTGTGGCTCATTCGCGGCCTTTTTGATAACGGCTGATGGCTTCGACGAGTGCGTCGATCATTTTGGCCTGGTGTTCGGGCTTAACGACGTCGAGTCCTTCCTGAGCGTGTGAGAGGAACGCGAATTCGAGCACGACGGCTGGCACTTGTGCACGGGTCAGGACTGTGTAATCACCGGGTTTGACGCCGCGATCAAGCACGTCGAAGCGTTTTGACATGGCGTGATTAAAACACTCGGCCATGAGTTGCGAATAGGGTTCAGCGTGGCGTTTTTGATCGATCACGTCTTGGCTGTCACCGAGTTTTTTGCTTTCCTGCTCAAGAAATTCACCGGCCCAAAAGCTTTCGAACCCGATGGCCAACGGGTTCATTGAGCTATTGAAGTGGAGGCTCAAAAACAAGTCTGCGTGGGCAGCGTTGGCGATGGCGATGCGGTCGTTGAGTGACAAAGTCTGGTCAGATTCGCGCGTCAAGATCACGTTGATGTCAGGATATTTTGTTTTGAGGCGATCCGCCAGTAACAAAGCGAGTTTGAGCGTCAAATGTTTTTCGTGGATGCCGGCAATGCCGATGGCGCCTTCATTGGTTCCGCCATGACCTGGGTCGATGACGATCGTTTTGATGGGGGGCACAACGAGTGGCGTGGGGTTGGCAACGTTGTTTTGGGCGTTTGGTGTGTTTGCGGCAGCTTTTTCGGCCTGAAAGTCGATCGGTGCGCGCAATGCCGTGGTTGCCTGAATGTCTGAATGTGCAGCCAACACAGGTTCTGCGTTGGTCTGGGCACTTACGAGCAGGCCGCCTGCCAGCACAAAACTCGTCAAACCTAATGAAATAAAGCGTTTTAACATGTTTTCCCTACCAAAATTGTTTGACCTGATCCTGGTCATTTCGTCTTTATCTTAGGTCCTGTGGGCGTCTTCGCAAAATTTTGATTGTATAACCGGGGTTGGCTTCTATATGATAGTTAAACTGTGTGTGTATCATTGCTGTTTTTTCGCAAAATCTGTGCGTAAAAAACAGCGTTGTGTCTTAACTTGCCTTTTGGGCAAATGAATTTGGAGTTTTTTATGGTAGCTGCAGCAACGATCGACGACATTACCATCGATTACACGGACGAGGAATCCGGTCAACAAACGGTTCGCCAGCTCGATAAACGTGTTCTTTCGAAAGGCGCTTGGACGACGATTCTGTTTTTGTATTCGGACTGGGATCGGAAGAAGGAATGTTGGGGCGCTCCGAAAGCGCGCATTGACCGTTTTCAGAAGAAAAACGGCGTCTATATGTCGCAATCGAAATTTAAGTTCAGTTCGGCCAAACAAGCTCAGCAGATCATTGATGTATTCCAGGAATGGATGAAAACGGGTCAATTTTCGGACGCGCCCGAAGATTAATTTTTGGGCCCTGCCAGGCGAGGGGGTAGCCGCGTATTGGCGGTAAGGCCAATAGCGGCGTAGGGGGAGACTTCCCCCGCCCAAAAAACTAGATATTAATATGTCTCAAGCCAATCAATACAAAACGTGTCCGGGGTGTCAGGCCGAGGTGGAATTGCGTGCCGCGACGTGTCCTTATTGTTCGACCAAGCAGTTTCGGCGCGGTGAGGTTCTGGTTCAACGTGGATTGTCGGCGATTTTGCCCGAGAAATTTCCGGCGACGAAGTTTCTTCTTTTTATCAACGTCGCATTTTTTGTATGTCTGACGTTGGATGTGACGCTTCATCCGGATTTTTCGTTTTCCGAAGCGTTGCTTTCACCGCCGGGTGAGCTGGTGTATCGTTGGGGCGCGCATTTGCGTGGCGAGCTGACGTGGTGGCGTCTGATTACGGCGAATTTTATTCACATCGGCATTTTGCATATTTGCATGAACATGGTTGCGCTTCGGTACATTGGTCCGTTGGTGGAGCGCAAATTTGGTTCGGCAATGACGATTTTGTCGTTTGTGGTGCTTGGGACCGCGTCGATGTTTGCGTCGAACATTTCTGGCGAAGTCGGGATCGTGGCCGGGGCGAGTGGTGCGTTGATGGCGTGGGTTGGCATGGTCGGCATGGCAGCGTGGCTTGAGAAGACCGAGTCGTCGATGCGTGTATTCAAGAGCATGCTGTTCATCGTTGTGGCGACGATCGCGTTTGGCATTTGCGTCAATGGGTCGATGGGACACGGCATTGATAATATCGCGCACATTGCGGGCATTGTGTTTGGCGTGGTGGCCGGGGCTGTGTTGCCCAAACAACAGATGACGGGGTACATCGGCCTTTGGCCGGTGCGCATTTCCATGACGCTGGCGACGGTCGCCATGTGTTTGACGGTGTCGTCGTTTGTTTTTGTGGCCTTGGCGAGCGAGTCCGACAAGTATCAGACGGAGTGCATTCGCGATCTGAAATTGAAGCAGTATGACCGTGCGCTCAACGAGTGTCGGCTGGCTTACGAGGCCGATAACAGTCAAGTCATTTCATATCACAATTATATTTTCGCGAATGCGATGAAGAATGACTACAAGGAAGCGCAACGTCTTTGTGATGAAGCGGATAAGCGCTTCGAAAAACAACGTCAAAAAGAAGGCAAATTGTCTTTCGATGCGCTTTGCTATCAGGTTAGGCACTGATCACGATCGGCGCTAATTGTAGGGAAATAGTGCTGCAGTCAACAGACGGCGAAGTCTTGTCGCGATGGGCACGGCGTTGACGGGCACTTCGTGGATGAGGTGCAGGTGCGGCACGCGGGCGGAAAAATCGGCCGAGTTTGCGAGCCACCATGCGTCGCGGGATGTGTCAAATTCGGTCGTGTCAGCGTCGTTTTTGAGCAAAACGCATTTATGTTCGAAGACAAGGCCATTTTTTGCGAGCCATAAGCGGATGTATCGCCAGGCTTCATCGATCTCTTCGCGTGTTTCAAAGATGAGTCCAAAACGATGGGGTGCGAAAGCTGCGATAAGTCGGCAGTCAGAACGGTGTGAAATGACGGCGTTTACAAGTGTCTGATTCAATTTCCAACATGATGCATCAGACATATCGATCAAACGTTCCAAGGCAACATACAGCGTCGTTTTCATAAGCTCCCTCCATGGAAAAATAAAAGACACAACGTTCATGTATGTGTAATTTAGAACATTCAAATCATTCATCAAATTTTAGGACTTATTGCATGAAGTGCTTGCCTTCGGCTTCGCTACGGCTGAGATTTTGAATTTCTGACCAGACAATGTTTCCTAGGCTGAGGAGTAACATGCAAATAATAATTTTTGAAATTGTGTCGTATTTTATTTGGAGTGGTCAAAAATGACAAAACGCGTGGTTATGGTAAAAGGCGATTCGCGTCGTTAGGGCGCATTTTTTTGTGCAGGAAACCGCGAAATGGACGAGAAGTCAGAGCCCGTGAACAAGTCGACCACCGAGACGAAGCGCGTCATCGGTGGATTTTCCGCAACGATGATCGTTGTGGCAAGCATGGTTGGGACGGGTGTATTTACGACGACGGGGTTATTGCTTGAAGAGACGCCGTCGGCGTTAGCGGTTTTGATTGCGTGGCTGATCGGTGGTTTTGGTGCGTTTTTTGGCGCAGTTTCGTATGCGGAACTTGCGGCCATGTCTCCCCGCAATGGCGGCGAATATCAGCTTTTGAGCAAGACGTTTCACCCGGCGATCGGCTTTGTCGCGGGTTGGATCTCGTTGATCGTGGGGTTTTCTGCACCGATCGCGTCAGCGGCCATGGCGTTTGGTGCTTATGCATCGCGCGGTTATGACTGGGTTGACCCGTTTTGGGCGGCGTTGATCGCGATCTTGGTGTTTTCGTTGATCCATGCGGTTCGCGTGTCGGTCGGGGCGATACTTCAGAACATTTTGACGGCGGTCAAGATCGTTTTGGTTTTTGCCTTTATTGTGGGCGGTCTGACGCTTGGTCATCCCGAATACATTGTGAATGAATCGGCGACTCAGGTCGGCACGACGTTGCTTTCGCCGGCGTTTGCGATCGGTCTGATCTACGTCACGTATGCGTACACGGGGTGGAATGGCTCGGTGTACATCGCGGGTGAGATCAAGAATCCGTCGAAGTCTTTGCCGATGGCGTTGGCGCTTGGTTCTGGCATTGTGACGTTGATCTATTTGGGTTTGAACGCAGTCTTTCTTTCAGCGGCGCCGATCGATGCGCTCAAGGGCACGATCGAAGTTGGTTCTGTGGCTGCAATGTCATTGTTTGGGCCGTTCGTTGGACATTTGATGACGACGGTTATTGCGATTCTGCTGCTGTCGTCGCTGTCTGCCATGATCATGTCTGGTCCGCGCATCTATCAAAGTATTGGCGAAGATTACGCAGTTTTTCGTGTGTTAGCTCGTCGCTACGGCGGGTCTGGACCGTTTTGGGCGATCTGTCTGCAGGCGGTCATCTCGGTGGGCATGTTGCTTTCGGCTGAGTTTGACGAGCTCATTTCTTTTATGGGCTTTACGTTGTCGTTGAATGCGGCACTGACGGTCATTGGCGTATTTGTTGAGCGCAAACGCCATCCCGAGACGCCGCGCCCATATCGTTGTTGGGGGTATCCCGTCACGCCGATCCTCTTCATCTTGTTGTCGTTATGGATGGTCGTGTTTACGATCTTTGAAAATCCGTTCGTGGCGCTGGGTGGTGCCGGCACGGTCGTCTCGGGACTGGGGCTTTATTGGCTCGTCGAAAAGCAAAGGACGCATGAAAAAGCAAAATCGGATGCTCCAACTGACGAATTATCCTAGTATAAACCGTGTAAAACGCTATGATTATGTATTATGTTAGGATCAATCTGACGCATTTCGATGCGTGAAAAACAGGAGGGCCGAACATGTCCGTGGGAAGAAACGAAAAATGCCCTTGTGGCAGTGGTAAAAAATACAAATACTGTTGTTTGGCCAAAGACCAGCAGGCAGAGCGTGATGCACGCATTGCTGCGATTTCAGACGCAGCGGAGGGTGAACCCGAGCCGGTCGTTCACAAATTTGCGACGTGGAAGCTATTTTTGATGATCACGGGCATTTTGGCTGCGATCAGTCTGGTGTTCGTGGTCTTGGGATTAACGCGTGTTGCCGGTGCAATTTTTGGCTGCGGCATGCTCATTTTGATCGTTTATTCTGCGTTTCGCGAGGAACCGCCGATGCGCAAGCATCCAGGAAACGGTGGCAACATCGATTTTGGCAATCATCGTTAGGTGAAGAGCCGTGCGGACCGCGCGTAGAGCCGTGCGGACCGCGCGGACGTAGCGCCGTGCGGACCGCGCGTCTCTACGCGCGCGTCTCTACGACTGGTTTTGATTTTTGAGTTTACGGCGCAGCATTTGGTTTTCGCGTTTGAGTTGTCTAGTTTGTTGACGCTCGAGGTATAGCTGTGTTGGGCTGGTTTCGTTGGCGCGAATGCAATTGAGTCGCCATTCCGTAACGTGGTTTGGATTGAGCTCGTTTTCGCGGCAATATTGTATGAATTCTTCGGGCATCATGTTGGCGGTTTCAACGACGATGAGGAACTTGTCCTCTGAGGATAACCACGCCTCTGCCTGGTCCTGATCGTTGTTGTTCGCCATCATTTTTGCGGCGCGTAATTTGTCATCGTAGCCGAATTCTTTTCGCCACAAATAGATGGTGGCGACGGAGACGCCCTCTTCGCGGGCGAGGTCTGCGATTTTTCGGTTATATGGTGGCAATAGCCGGTCGAGGATACGAATTTTGTCTTCTTTTGTGTGAGCAGACATAATCAGGCGTGGTCAAAGTTTTGTCGTTAAACGAGTTCCCAGTTTGGATTTGGTTGAATGTCGAAGGCATCGAAACCAGCGTGTGCTTCGATGAGTGGTTTGAGTCGGTACTGTCCGAGTCCTGCGATCATGGCGGCGTTATCGGTACAGAGCTTCATGGGTGGAATGGAGAGGTTGAGTCCTTCCTGCGCGCAGTCATTTTTGAGGCGTTCTCTCAAACGTTTGTTTGCGGAGACGCCCCCCGCGACGACGACGGTTTGTGCACCGATCTTTTTAGCGGCACGAATAGTTTTTTTGACGAGCGGGTCGACGACGGCTTCGAGGACTGAGGCGCACAGGTCGCTGAGGTCTTGTCCTTCTGGCATGTGACCGATTTTTCGCAGCTGAGTTGCGACGCTTGTTTTAAGCCCGCTGAAGGAGAAGTCGAAGTTATCGTGCATGGGCAAAGCGCGTGGGAAGTCGAAGGCTTTTGGGTTGCCGCCGACGGCGAGTTTGTCGATGTGGACGCCCCCCGGGTAGGGAACGCCGATCATTTTTCCGACTTTGTCGAGGGCTTCGCCAGCGGCGTCGTCGATCGAGTGTCCGATGCTTTCGTAGTTTCCGACGCCGCGTACGGCGATGAGGTTCGTGTGTCCGCCGCTCACGACGAGTCCCATGAAGGGGAAGTCGGGTTTTTCCATGCCGTCAGCCGTGCTGATCAACGGGGCGAGCAGGTGTCCTTCGGTGTGATGAACGCCGACGAGTGGAATGTTCTGGGCATAGGCAAAGGCCTTGGCGGCTTCGATGCCGACCAGCAGTGAGCCGATGAGGCCCGGGCCTTTGGTGACAGCCACGCCGTCGATGTCATCCATCGACACGCCTGCTTCTTTGAAGGCACCGCGGAACACTTCCACGATGTCGACAATGTGCGCGCGACTGGCCAATTCGGGCACGACACCGCCGTATTTGGCGTGAAGCGGGATCTGGCTCGCAATGATGTGGGAAAGGATCTTTCCGTCTTCAATGATGGCGGCGGAGCATTCGTCGCACGAACTTTCAATACCTAAGATCTTCATATCTTAAAAAACTGAGCTTATTTTGGGTTTGGAAATGTGGCATATCGGCAGTCACAAGCGCGTTCGGTGACCCTGAAGCGCCGAACGCGTTAAAAAATTAATTGACGCCTTCGTAGCAGCCGTAGAACGAACCGTCTTTGTTGACGACGATGAGGACATTGTCATCGCGGACGGCGTCTTTATCATGTTCTTTGGCGTCGTCGCCGGCGCTGGTACTAAAGAAATTGTTTTCAGGCACGTACTTTCGGATTCGTTCGACGATTTCTGGGCGCATGGTGCGCGTGCCGCTATATTTGCGTCGTCCGCTTGAAATGACGGCTGCGCGACGATCCGACTCAGTATTTGCGTAGATTTTGTCGAGCCAGGCATCGGACGACGAAGTTTCGGAACCGTGGTGGCAGACTTTCAGAATGTTGATTTTCAGATAGTCTGGGTTTGTGGATTCGAATTCGGAAATGATTGCTGTTTCTTCTTCTTTTTCGCCGTCGCCGCCAAAGATCATCGTGACTGGGTTGTCGCCATAAGTCAGCGTAAAGAAGATCGAGGCCGAGTTTGGGTTGGGGCTGCTTGACGAACCACGCAGGTTTTTGCGGCTGAACAGATATCGCGCTTTGACGCTCGGTCCAAAGAACTCGTCGGGCATGACAGCGCCGAAGCCACCGAGTTTTTCCTGTGCGGGCATATAGATGTGCGAGGTATCCGGGATCATCGCTTTGACGCGTTTGATCCACGTTTTGTAGCTCGCGGTGTCGATGGCCGTTGTGTCGAGATCCATCGGGTCGATGTAGTTTTTCGTCAGGTAGGCGCCTTCAGCAAAGATCGTCGGAAAACCGCCGAAGTGGTCGGAGTGCGGGTGGCTCAGCATGACCGCGTCGAACGAGCTGCCTCGTGGAAAACCGTGGAATTCGAGGTAATCATTGACGATCGGACCGGCATAGAGCGGCACCATGTTGCTGTTTTCGCCGCCATCGATGAGCACGTTTTTGTTGTCTGGCGTTTGGATCCAGATGGCATCACCGTTGCCGACGTCAATGATGTGAATGCGCAAGGCATTGGTTGACGGATTCAGTTGTTCCTGCGTGCAGATCTGGCTTTCCAGCACCGTAAATTCGGAGCCTTGATACGTGTCGCCTTGGGGTTTGTAATCTCCCGACACTTCGTCGATGAGTTTGCGGCAGTAACGTCCGGCGATGTTGCCGTTCATGCAAAGATAGTTATCGCCGTTGTAGTCGAAATCCAGGATCTCCTGATCCGTCATTTCTTCCATGAATGAGCAGTTTTTGGTTTCGGCCTCTGACACGGTGACGAAGCCAGCATTGCAGTTGACGCCTGCGTTTTGGCAATTTCCGACGCAAGGCATGCCGCCAGGTTTGCACACGCGTCCGCTCGCCAAGGTCACGCATTCCACCGGCTTGCCCGTTGATTCGTCGATCGGGCATTTATTGTCGGCCGCTGCACGCATGCCCTGTGGGCATTGCTCGTCGCAGATGCCGCCGTCGCTCAAGTGCTTGCACGAAATGCCTTTTTCGCATTCGTCGACAAATTTGTAGCCTTCTTCGCATTTTTGTCGGCACATCGTCGTTTCATCTGCCATCAAGCAGTCAATGCCTTTCGGGCAGGTGTTGTCTTGCGTCATCACGACCGTGTAGCCGGTCGGACAACTTTTAAATGGCGAAGGTTTCCAGCTCATATCCGTGCAACCTAAGGCTGTGGTCGCCAAAATGAGGGCTCCGACAAAAATACTTCTTTTCATGACGTCCTGACTCCGTTATGCGTCTTTGGCTAACCTGGAAAGGGCAAAATTAGCCCTCTCCGGCGCAGCACTTTATAACTGTATCCCCCGTGATTGTCATTAAATACGGGGTATTTTACCGACATTTTTTTGCGGCATTCGCGCCGTATGACGCTCCGACGTTATATCGATTTGTGGCGCCGGCTATTCGCGTTGCGAATACGCCGGACGCGCATGGGCTATTCGCGTTGCGAATACGCCCATGCCTTATCAATGCTAAACGACGTTTATCGCCCACAATACGCTTGGCTCTTATGAAAAGATTGATTTCTATATTGACTTGGCTTTGTTTGGCTTCTACGCCCTGGACGGCGTTTGCTGTTGACGGCGATATATCGGCGCAACAAAGTGAAATGGATGAAAACGATATTCTTGAAGCGGAACTCAAAGAAGCTCAAGTGCCCGACGGGTCGGAAGACTACGCTGAAATGAACGAGATGCGCGTGCTCGAACGCGCGTTGCTCGGTGCCGAAGATGTTGCATTGCCTCAGACCGATGCGTCGAACCTCGTGCCACCTGGTGATCCGTTTGAACTTTCGCACGCCAGCGTGCTCGATATGTTGCTCGCCGACGTTGGTGAAGACCAAACACAGGGCCTGCAACAGCAGTCGACGCGCATCATGGCTCAGGCACTCAACCAGGTCAATCGCATCATGGAGACCGAAGAGGTCGCTGATGGGCTCGTTAAGCCCTTCGGTCTTGATGTCTTTGATCAGCCCGCTGTCCGCGAATACCTTGCGCTGTACTCGGCTTCTGGCTCGAAAGGCTTTAAAGTCTGGTTGGCGCGCGCCGGCAAATGGCGAGAGATCGTCGAACAGGTCATGCGCGAGGAAGGCGTGCCTGGGGACCTGCTTTACCTCGCAATGATCGAGTCTGGCTTTAAGACCCGCGTCAAAAGCCCAAAAGCTGCTGGCGGTATGTGGCAGTTCATGCCCGGTACTGCTGTCGAACAGGGACTTCGCATCGATGCATACGTCGATGAACGCTTTGACCCCATCAAAGCCGCTCACGCCGCAGCCAGATATCTCAAAAAGCAATACGCTCGTTATGATTCCTGGCCGCTCGCCATGGCCGCCTACAACGGCGGCCCTGGTCTCGTGAACGTCGCGATCGATAAATACAATACCAATGATTTCTTTAAACTCGTCAAATATGGCGCCATGTTCGACGAAACGCGTCGTTATGCGCCCAAGATTCTGGCTGCGGCGATCATTGGCAAGAACCCGGCTGCGTTTGGCTTCGAAGGTCTTAAGGTCGAGAAGTCGCTCAAATTTGACGCGGTTGAGGTGCCTGGCGCCACGCGCCTCGAAAAAGTCGCTGATGCCGCTGGTTGTGATCTCGACACCATCCAGGAGCTCAATCCAGAATTGCTCAAAAACCAGACGCCGCCTGATGAACCCTGGACCGTGCGTATTCCACAAGGTTCCAGTGCACGATTCGTTGAGAAATTCGATAACCTGAGTTCGAAATATCAACAGACGGAGTCGCTCGACGTCAAATTTGGTCAGACCATCGAACTCATCGCCGAACAGAGTGGTTCACCGGCACGTGTTATTCGTGCGCTCAACAAACTCGATTGGCGCGAAAACGCCATTTATGGTCAAAGCCTGCTCGTGCCCAAAGGCACCGTTCAAAAACTTCGTGATTACGCCCAAAAACGTCAGGCTGAGATCGACGCGGGTGCCATCAAAGACGAGAATAAACGACTGACTCTGATTCCTAAACCCGAGTTTGAGTTGCCCAACTACCAACGCGTGTTTTATTGCACCCAGAAGAATGATCGCATTGACGCTGTTGCTCAGGCCTTCGGCGTGACCACCACACAACTGGCTCTGTGGAACGACCTCGACGTTTACGCGCGCCTTCGACCAAACATGATGTTGCAGATCTACCTCGCCCCGGGGACCAAACTCGATGGCGTCGTTGCCTACGACGAATGTGAACTTAATATCATTATTAAAGGTAGCGAAGCGCATCAGGAATTACTTCAGGCTAAGTCGAAAAACACTCAGTCCAAAGCCAAGGCTGCTGCCAAGTCGGGTAAAGGCGGTGGCTCGTCCGTCACTTATCACACGGTCGTAAAAGGTGATTCGTTGTCGAAGATCGCCAAAAAATATGGTGTGACGGTTGAACAACTGCTTAAATGGAATAAACTTAAGGATGCTGGTTCCATTCGTAAGGGGCAAAAGCTGGTCGTTAAAAAGTAAACAAGCGTGAGGAGGTTACGTTATGGGAACTTATTTAAATCCAGGTAATGCGCGCTTTCAACGCATGAGAAACGATAAGATTTTCATCGATAAGTCAGGCATGATCGATCTCATTAATGATATCGTCAATACACCTTCTGGCTACCTCTGCATGACGCGCCCGCGACGTTTTGGCAAGACTTACGCGGCTAACATGCTCGCTGCGTATTTCGATAAATCTGTCGATTCTCACGCGCTCTTTGACGATCTTGAGATCGCCAAATTGCCCAGTTATGAAAAAAACTTAAATCAATACAATGTTATTCAAGTCGATGTGCAGGGCTTTAGAACTCGCTTTGGACAGGACGATTTCGAAGCTAAATTCGAAAACGTGCTCATTCGGGAAATGCGTGAACAATGGCCAATCATTGATGAAAATGAGCATGCATTGGTAGGCGCAATCGATTGTGTTTATCAACATTATGGCGAACAGTTTGTTTTTATTCTCGACGAATGGGATTGTATTTGTCGAAATGATATTAACGATGAAAAACACAAAAAATGGATCAGCTTTTTACGTGGTCTTTTTAAAGATGACGCGATCTCAGCTGCAACAGGACTTGCGTATTTAACAGGTATTCTGCCGATTCGTAAATATGGCACCCAGTCCGCGATGGGGCACTTTGAAGAGTGTTCGATCGTTCAGCCGCTTCGTTTTACGCCATGGATCGGATTTACGACAGCTGAAGTTGACGTGCTGTCAAATAAATATGAGCTCGAGCGCGCTGAAGTTAAACATTGGTATGACGGTTATCTTCTTGAAAATACACATGTTTATAATCCTGCATCTGTGGCTAAAGCCTGTATAAACCAGAAATGCGACATGTACTGGACGAAAACCGAGTCTTTTGAATCGATCAAAAGATATATTGGTATGAATTTCGACGGTTTGAAAGATAAAATCATACAAATGCTTGAAGGCGAACCGCTTCCCATTTGGGTTCAGGCGTTCAATAATACCATGAACGAACTCAATGACGTGAATGACGTTTTGACGCTTTTGATCCACCTCGGTTATCTTGGATATAATAATGTAACAAAGACGGCATTCATTCCTAATGAAGAAGTTCGTCAATTATTAGAATGTGCCGTACGTAGCCTTGGCTGGCAGGAGGTGATGAAAGCCATTGACCAGTCTGAAAGCTTTATGAACGCCGTAAAATCACGAAATGCCGACAAAGCTGGCGATATTCTGCGTCGCATGCATTCTGAAGTGACGTCGATACTAAAATATAATGACGAAAATAGTTTAAGTTGTGCTCTTGGCTTTGCCATCTATGCGGGGCGAAAAGATTATACTGTTATTCGTGAAATGCCCACTGGTGAAGGTTTTGCTGATATTGTCATGATTCCGCGCAGTGATCGCGACGTTCCTGCGATGATCGTTGAACTCAAGTGGGACAAGGACGCCGAAACTGCGATTTATCAGGCCAAACAGCGTCATTACCCGCAAGGACTTGAATATTATCAGGGGAACATGATCCTTGTTGGCGTCAATTATGACAAAGATGCCAAAGACAAAGTCCACGAATGCATCATCGAGGACTGGCAGAAAGAATAGTTCGTCTTGAGGTGTACCATGACTTGTCTTGAAAAGTGCCATGGTACATCTCTAAGGATCGTCATTTTACAGTATGGCGTAAATTTTTGTTATTGCGGGCGAATCATGTCGAAATACTTTTCGACGTAGTGGCGGTAGCCCTGTGGCACCGAGTCGTTTTCCAAAACCTCTTCGGCGGCGTGTTCGTACGACTGGTAGACTTCGCGATAAGCCTCGGTCGCAAAACCGGACTGTCCAGACGTATGAATGATCTCGCTGGTCGTGGGGGCATTGCCGACTTGGCCTTTGAGTTGCTGGTCGACGGCATTGACGTCCATGTGCGTGCTTGCGCCTTCGCTTTCGTCGTGACCGCCCTGCTCAGACAAGCCTTGTGATAGACCCTGGCTATTCTGACCTTCCTGGTTGCCTTGCTCGTTACCGGGTTGTTGCTGGCCACTTTGTTGCGCGCCCATCTTGGATTCTTCGCCACCCTGTTGATTGGGCTGGCCCTGTTGAGATGGCTCGGAACCCTGTTGGTTTTGCGAGTTTTCGCCTTGTTGCTGAGCTTGTTGACCGGCTTGGTTCTGATCCTGATCGCCCTGTTGATCCTGTTGGCCTTGTTGACCTTGTTGATCCTGTTTTTGGGCATCTTGTTTTTGCGACTTGGTGCCTTCGTTGCCCTTCGCTCGGTCGAGGAAGTCTTCCATGTTTTGAGCGCGTTCCTGCTTATCCGCTTGTGATTGAGCGTCTGAACCAGCGTTGTTGTTCTGGGCGTCTTTTTTCATCTTGTCAGCCAGGTCTTTGAGGGCATCGCGGCTTTGTTGATCTGCGCGGTTTTTGGCTTCCTGGCCGAGTTGCTGTTCGGCACCTTGTTGCCCTTGGCCTT
Organism: Myxococcota bacterium; assembly: GCA_045643185.1. Taxonomy (GTDB): domain Bacteria; phylum Myxococcota_A; class Bradymonadia; order UBA4248; family UBA4248; genus RGIG464. The sequence goes on from JAZUKH010000202.1 coordinate 21,581, forward strand.
GTTGTCCTTCCTGAGCTTGTTGCTGTTCTTGGCCCTGTTGTTGTCCTTCGCCTTGTTGTTCTTGGCCTTGTTGTCCTTCCTGAGCTTGTTGCTGCTCTTGGCCTTGTTTGGGGTCAGCTTCACCGGGCTTTTTGGCTTGTTCGGCGCGTTTTTGCAGGTCTTTGGCAGTCTGGTCAAAGGCTTTTTGCATTTCGTTGGTCGAGCGTTGTGACGGATCAGCCTGAGCCTGTTCGTCACGCTGTTGCTGAGCTTCGTCCAGGCGTTTTTTGGCGTCTGAAAAAGCTTTTTTCTCTTCGTCAGTCAACTTGCCGTCTTTTTTGAATTTCTGTTCGAGCTGATCCATGAGGTCCTGATTTTTTTTCAAGGCTTCTTGAAGGGCTGGATCCGTCATGTCGAGCTTTTTAGCGAGGTCGCCGAACATTTTGGCGAGTTTTTCGAGTTTTTTAGCATCCTTGGGGTCGGTCGAGTTCAACAGGTCTTTGAGGATGTTCGCAGCTTTGTCGTAGTCGCTATTTTGTAGAGCCTGCGACAAGTCTTTGGTGTCTGGATCTTCCTGCATCTGCGTGAGTTCATCGAGAGCCTGTTTGAGCGTCTGGTCGAGGGCTTGTTGTTCTTCCTTGGGAGCCGGGTCGGTCTCGGCCAATTTTTTTTGCAATTCTTCGAGGCGTTTCTGGAACTCGTCTGCGGATAATTCGCCATTTTTGTCTTCTTCGAGAATTTTATTCAACTCTTCAGCAGCTTTTTTGAGTTCTTCGTCTTCGGAGTCTTTGATGGCCTCGAGGAGTTGTTGCGTTTGTTCTTCACGCAGTTCGCGGGTTGCATCGTCGATATTGCTTTCGAACGCTGGGGTATCGTCGGGCGTGGGTTGATCAGGCTGTGTGGTCGCGATGGGCTCGTCGCTGCTCAACAACGCGCGCAGGACGGGGGGGACGGCGAGTGCCAGGCCCAGACAGATCGCGGCGATCAGGGCGTATTTTGCGTCGACGGGTCTTTCAACGGGGAAGGTATTTTTGACGAACTGGTCGCGAGTTTCAGCATTTTCGAGACGTTTATTGGTATCGTCGATGTGAGCCCGCATCCACGGCGTTTGTTTATTGTCGCGCGCGAAGGCGAGTGAGGAGGAGAGGCGTTCGTTAAAAGCGTTTGCGATGTCGATGGCTTTGGCGATCTCGAGGTCGTCGAGTCGATGCGCCGAGACAGCTGCCCAAATCAGTTCAATGATGATCGGAAGTGCCAACAAGCCCCAGGCGGCGCCGAGGCATTTGGCAGAGACAGCCTGGACGACGACCAAGATGGCGGCTATGCCAAGCGTGGCAGCGACGATATACCAAATTGCGCGGACAAATCGACGCACAAACAAGCGTCGTCGCGCAGCACTGATCATGGAAGTGATTTTGGATAATTCGGACATACAACAAGAACGCTAGGAATTTGGTTGAGTCACGTCAAGTTTGACGTGTTGAACGCATTTGGGGGCGAGGGGGTAGCGGCGTATTTCGCATGCGAAATAGCCGCGTAGGGGGAGGCTTCCCCCTCACGCGAGAGAAGCTGAATTATTGGCACGAAGCGGGCTGATAAAGGATATAAGCCATTTCGTATTTACGTGCGGAAACGCGTTTATTGAGGTTATTGAGGGTGAAGAAGTTCTTTCCGCTGTCGGTCGAGGGGGTTGCAGCGCGGCCGGCGATGGCGACGGCGTTCATCGAGAGGTTGTAGCGGCAGAACATGGAGGCATCGGACATTCCGACGGTGTCGCCGATGATGAGCGAGAGGTCTTCGTAGGAGCCGAGCTGTGTGATGGCGCGGCTGAGATCGCCCTTGATCTGGTTTGGTGTCGTTGCGTCGTTGACCGTATCGGAGAGGCCGGTATTGGCTTTGATGTCGGCGGTGCGCTGAATGACGGCGTTCCCCATTTTGAGCTGTTGGAAGATGACGTCGGCGTTGTTTGTGGCGTCATTGTTGAGCTGAGTGAACATGTGGTTTGAGACGCCGTGTGCGGCGTATGCGGCCTGGCGATTGAAACGGAAAGCCGAAGTGGACTGGGTTTCCGTTTGGGTCATGGCGAGCGTGAACGTCGCGACGATGGTGAGCGTCAGGATGATCAGCATGACCGTGATGATGGCGACGCCGCGGCGAGCGTAACTTTGAAGTTTATAGTTTGAGTGCTTCATAAAGCTATTTAACCTCGTTAAGGATTACTTGGTTGAGGGCGTCCATGAGATGATGAGCGGATTATTGTCGTGCAGGGTAGCGATCGCGCCCGTGTGTGCCGACCAGTTTTCGCTGTTTGGCTGAGTGTAGATCGTGGCGCTGCTTTGGATATGTGCGCGATTGAAGACGCGGTTTTGGCTGTCGACGAAGAAGGGCGGGTAATACATCCCAGCGTTGTTACTCATGAGCGTAGCGTTTGCGGTATCGAGCTGCGGGTTTTTGGCAGGTGAAGGGCCGTGAACGCCGATTCGGAAGAGGAGTCCCGTGAGCGTATTGATGGCGACGGGTGTGGACTGCCATGTGAGGTTGCCCTGGAGGCTCGTCGTGATTGGGTCTTTGGATTGCGACGTACTGAGTTGCTGTGACATGCTGACGCCCTGTTTGAGCGGGAAGATGTCGAAGTAGTCGACGTTTCTGAGGACGACCGCGCATGATTTTGCGAGGACGTTATTGATGTTAGTGTTGTAATCGGCGTTGTGCGTGCATCGGACGAGGACATTTTCGGTGCCCATGGCCATGACGGTATAAGTCATGGCGGTGATGGGTGTGATTTTATCGCCGGTGCAGAAGGCCGCGAAACCCTGAGCTTCGGGCAGACTGAGTGACTGATTGAGTTCGAGCGCGTTTGTTGAGGCGTCGATCGATTTCATTTTTCGGATGGAGCTTTCGTTTGTGGTCACGGCGGTGAAGCGGACGGCGCTGGCATCGCGGAAAGCCTGTAGGAAGGCCTCGTGGAAACGGGCGAGACCGGTGCCATTTTCTTCGGAGCCGGCGACGCAATTTTTGCAGTATCCGATGGGGCAGGTCAGGGTCTTGACGGTGGTGTCGGACGGATTAGCGACTTTTTGTAAGCAGTCGTTTCCCTGGAGTCCCGTGAGTGCGGTGTTATCGAACGTGACGCGTGAGCCGCTGGCACGGTCGATAAAGAAGTATCCGAAGTCGGTGATATCGCCGATAAGTGTGAGCTGCGAGAAGTGATCGCCATTAACGACGTTTCGCGAGTGTCGAATGGATTGAAAGCTGATGTCGGAGGTGCCGTCGCCGGACCAGACCTGATAGCCGGCTCGGAAAGCGGCGCGGCCGATGTCACGCTGAATGAGCATTTCCGCGTTACGCAGGTTTGCGCGCAACTGCGTGACATCGTCTTCGTTATCGAAGTTCGAGGTGGTTCCGTTGAGGAGTGCGTAAGCGGCGATGACGACGATGGAAGTGACGAGCACGGTGATCATCATTTCGATGAGCGTGAAGCCGAGTCTGGATTTGATTGAAGTAATCATGATGTTCAGCTCCTTAGGTGTCAGTGGTCGTCGTTTCAGAACGGGTTGCGTCGAGGCTGATGGAGAAGGGCAGGGTGATGAATTCGTATTCTTTGGCATTTTTTCGGGCATCAGCCATGTTGTCCATGTTATCGAGCAGGGCTTTGGTGCATCCGTTGGTTGCGGCGATTTCCTGTCCATCTTTTCGCCAGTAGACGCGGAGTGCGCCGGTCTGCAAGGCGCTGTTAGCGTCATTTCGGGAGAAGTAGCCGATGCAGTATTTGAATTTGAGGTTTGGAGCGGGTGTGCCATCGCCGGTCGGTCGTTGTCCGAGGTCATTGACGCGCGAGTAGGGGACCCAGACGCCGACTGTGGCCGTTGCAATGGAATTTAGCATGGTGTTCGTTGGGTACGTGAAGGTATTTCCACCGCCGGGTGCGGGTGTTTTGACGACGGCTCTGGTTTCAGCTTCCATATTTGAGATGAACTGCTCGGCGAGGACGGTGCCACGGGTACGCGAGGCGGAAGTGTCGTTATTTTCCTGCGCGGTGGTGAGCATGGCGAGGACTCCGAGACAGCCGACGCCGAGGAAAGCGGCAGCGATCATGACTTCGAGCAGCGTGAAACCGGCGTGTTTAACGAGTTGATTGGTCTTTTGCACGAACATGGTGAATACTCCCTACTGGATCGGAGGCAGCGCGTGAGCGCCAGAATCGGAAGTGAAACTTTGGTGTTTATTGCGTTAGAAAAGTTTAAAGCTTGAGCTGCTGCCCGAGCTTTTGGCTTTGCTGCCGCCTTTTTTGCCAAAGATCTTTGAGAAGAAACTTGAGTTTTCTTCAGTCTCAGGCGGCGTTTCCCACCAGGCTTCGAGTTCGTCATTGAGTGTGAAATTGTCGATGTAGTCGGCGGGGATATCTTCAGGCAAGGTGAGGTGTCGCGGATCGATCGCGACGTTGAGGTTGATGCGCCATTTTCCGTCTTCCTGGCGCATGTGTATCGTTCGTTCGTCACCCTCTAATCTGATGGTGACCTGTGCGATTTTCTGGTTATTTTTTTCCTCAATATTTTCTTTGAGGATTTTTGGTTTTTCGCCAGTTGGTGTGATGACGTCCATTAAGTGTTCCCATGGGGCTGTATTTGTATCGTTGCCATTTTCGACAATTTTGATCGAATCGGTCGTGAAATACTGTTTGAACTTGATGGTGTTGTCTTCGTAAGCGTATTCGATGGCATTTTTGAGAGCATCTTTTGGCATACGACCGTAGAATTTGAAGAGGTAGACGGCGCCGGCGATGATGACGAGTCCTAAGACCATGATTGCGCCACGGATGAGCGTTTTGACACGTGCTTTTGCACGTTGTTCAGCCTGTTTTTTGAGTTGATCCGGAGACTGAATGCGTGGTTTTGGGGGGATTGGTGCACCAGCTTTGGAAGCTACCCCCTTGACCTGATTAACATTCACCTTTGCCTTAGCCATATTTTACTCCACGTTAGTCATTTTGGCGGCGAATACACCTCTTATAATTCTATCAGTTTCCCGACTCTATCGCAAAGTTATTGCGCGTTTTTACCTTATTAAAGTAATGTTTTGGGAAAGTAAGATATAAGGTTATATTTGGCAGTTAATAACTTCTTATCTGATTTTCTGGTTGATCGACTGGAAAACACGATAATTTGAGGAGATTTGGGGAGACAATATGACAAAACGTTTGTTTATTTTTTCGTTTCTTTGTTCAGCGTTTGCTTTTGGATGCACGGACGATACGATCAAAATCGGTGGGGCTTGCCTAGATGAAAACTGTGAGAACACGTGTGACGGTGACGACTGTGAGGACGAGTCCAGTGTTTGTGGTGACGGCGTGGTCAGTGGACGGGAAGCCTGCGATGAAGGAACGGCGCACAGCCAAGGCTGCGCGAAAGACTGTATGTCGATCACCGCAGGCTGGGAATGCAAGACGCCGGGCAAAAAGTGTACGAAACTTAAGTGCGGTAACGGCGAACTCGACGCGGGCGAAGTTTGTGACGAGGGGCAGACGCCCACGGATGGCTGTGTGGAAAACTGCACGAAGATCACCGAAGGCTGGACGTGCGACAGAGTGGGTGAAGCGTGTGTCGGTCCGTTCTGCGGCGACGGCGTGGTGAACGAAGGCGAAGCCTGTGACAAGGGTGAACGTAACTCGAAGTCGAGCTATGGTCGCAAAGGCGAGTGCCGTGATAATTGCACATGGATGCCGTACTGCGGCGACGGTGTGCCCAATTATGACAAAGAAATGTGCGACGTTGGGGCCGACGCGCTTCCCTCCGGTTCGCCCGAAATGGAGACGGGTTACAACCTCTGTGACGAGTTTTGTCGATTTTCGAAGTTTTATTGCGGTGACAAGCAGATCACGAACGAGGAACGCTGCGATGACGGCAACTCGGTCGGCGGTGACGGTTGTTCGGCAGACTGTCAGATCGAACAAGGCTTTTACTGCGTGACACCGGGTGAAGCGTGTATTCAGTTCAAATGCGGTAACGGCATTTTGGATGATAAGGAAACGTGTGACGACGGCAACCGCGTCGATGGCGACGGCTGTTCGACCGCCTGTCAGCGCGAAGATGGCTGGGACTGCGTGACGCCGGGCGAAGCGTGCGTCGAGATCACGTGCGACAGCGCGACGGGTAAGACTTGCGATGACGGCAACCGCGTCGACGGTGACGGCTGCTCGTCGAAGTGCCAGATCGAGAAGGGGTGGATCTGTCCTGACTCGGTGAAGTGCTACGTCGCCGGTTGCGGCGACGGCGTGGCTGTTGGCACCGAGGAGTGCGATGACGGCAACTCGGTCGCGGGGGATGGCTGCAACGCTTATTGTCGCCTTGAAAGCGGTTTTGTTTGTCCTGACGGTGGCGGTAAATGTCACTCGACCGTGTGCGGCGACGGCGTCGTCGAAGGGGATGAGACCTGTGACGAAGGCACGCTCACGACGCCCGCAAACAAGACGTCCGGCTGCGTCGAGTGCCGTACTCAGATCGGTTGGCAGTGCAAAACGCCAGGTGCGTCATGCACCAACGACGCCAGTTGTGGCAACGGCATTCTGGAAGGTGCCGAAGAGTGCGACGAAGGCGATCATACCACGGCCGGGTGCGTCGGGTGCCTCATCACGACGGGCTGGCGCTGTCCGACGGTCGGCGCTGCATGCATCCAGGGCAAGTGCGGTGATGGCGAGCTCGACAAGGGCGAAGCCTGCGACGACGGTAACTACGAAGCGGGCGACGGCTGCGACCCCGTCTGTAAGCACGAAGCCATTTTCACCTGCGGTAAAGACGGCTCGTGTCGCCCGGTCTGCGGCGACGACGTTACGATGTGGATGATCGACCCCGAAGTGCGCGAGGAGTGCGATGACGGCAACACCGTGTCGGGCGACGGCTGCTCCAGCGACTGTAAGGTCGAAACCGGTTGGGAATGTACCGACTTCGAAGCCCCCATGCCCGATTACATCGAAGTGCCTGCAAACTACTACGACTTCGTCAATTATACCCATTCGGGCTCTGGGGACGGGTTTATTTCCCAGGCCTTTTATAACAGCCTTGTAAAAATGGATAAAGAATGTTCGGGCCGTATGGATGTTGGTAAGGGCTTTCCGGATTTTCAGCGATGGGGCGGCTCCGGCTGCGATGGTATGGTCAAGCCCATGCTCGACAGCGATGGCAAGCCGGTGCTCAACTCCATCAATACGGCTTGCACGAATAGCCCCGCGTCTAGCCCAAACGTCAAAGATCATCTCTCTTGCGGGCGTACGTTCCACTACTGGTATCGTTACGAACCGGGCATCAACCGCGTGGTTCACTCCAGACTCATGATGTTCCTTAAAGATAGAGATAAGAGCATGTATCAGTTCTATTCGGCCGTGCCATGCTCTGACTTCGCTTGTAATGAGGGAGCAATATGGGCCAAAACCACGAAGGGCGAACCGATGCCGTTGGATAACTTTGTGCCGATCAATAAGGACGGTTACTGCGAAGCGCCGAACACGATTCCGTCCCCCTGCTCCGCCAACGATGAGGGCGGCTTCACGACCGAGATCACGACCTACTTCATGTATCGCGGCGGTGAGGAGTTGGAATTCCATGGCAACGATGACGTGTGGGTGTTCCTGAACAACCATTTGTTCGTCGATCTTGGCGGTATGCAGGCGAGCCGTGACAAGAAGGGTATTTTGGCGGCCGAACCGTTTGGCGATACGGGACGCGTCTATGACAAGCGCTACGATGTCTATCAGGGCGGTGTTTATGCCGTCAAACTGTTCAATGCCGAGCGCATGATGTCGGGTTCTTCGTTCCAGTTGTCGTTGAGCGGCTTCGTGAATGCTGGTCACGCGAAATGCGAGGCGACCTGCGGCGACGGCATCATGGTCGGTCCCGAAGAGTGCGACATCAAGGGGCACGTGGACGACGAAGAAGCGCATAAAGCCGGCTGCGTTCACTGCGTCAAGACGCCGTATTGCCCCAATGGCGTGCGCGAAGGCTCCGAGGAATGCGACGGCGAGGCCTGGTGCTCCGATACGTGTAAATTCACCGACAGTACGTGTGGCGATGGCACTGTGGAAGGACACGAACAGTGCGACGAGGGCGCTAACAACGGTCAGCCTGGCGCCACGTGCGCGATCAACTGCATGAAGATCGGTTGCGGCAACGGTATTGTGGAAGCCAGTGAAGCCTGTGACGACGGTAACGAAGTCAACGACGATAACTGCTCGAATGCGTGCCAGCGTCCGAAATGCGGTGACAACATCGTTCAGGCGTGGATGGGCGAAGTCTGTGACGACGGTGTCAATGACGGCAACTACAACGGCTGCGGCCTCGGTTGCACCTACCTCACGCCGCGTTGTGGCGATGCCATCATCCAGACTGATGAAGGCGAACAATGTGACCTCGGTTCGGCCAAAAATACCGGTGATTACGGCACCTGTACGCCTGATTGCCAGATGACCGATCGTTGCGGCGACGGCAAGCTGCAACCCGAATTCGAAAATTGCGATGACGGCGAATTGAACGGCGAACCCGGTCATTGCCCCAAGAATTGCGTTTATGTCGTTTACTAAATGATCGTCTAAATTATAATTTCAAAACACAATTAAAGGATATTCAATGTTCAAAAAAGCGCTGATCACCGGTGTTACAGGTCAGGACGGCTCGTATTTAGCCGAATTTTTGCTTCAAAAAGGTTATGAAGTCTATGGCATGATCCGACGTTCCTCTGTGGATTATCGCGAACGCATTGCGCACTTGGAAGGTGAGCCGCATTTCCATTTGAAATATGGCGATATGGGCGATTCCATCAGCCTCGTAAAACTGATCGCCGAGATACGCCCGGACGAGATCTACAATTTGGCTGCACAAAGCCACGTTCAGGTCTCTTTCGATGTGCCGGAATACACGGCCGATGTCGTGGCCGTCGGCGTTTTGCGCGTACTGGAAGCCGTTCGCGTCTGTGGGCTCGAAAAAACCTGTCGCATCTATCAGGCAAGTACGAGCGAATTGTTCGGTAAATGTGAAACGGTGCCACAGAATGAAAAAACACCGTTCGTGCCTTATTCACCCTATGCCGTGGCCAAACAATACGGATTTTGGATCGTCAAAGAATATCGCGAAGCCTACCAGATGTTCTGCTGTTCCGGAATCTTGTTCAATCATGAGTCGGAACGCCGCGGCGAGACGTTTGTGACGCGCAAGATCACCTTGGCGGCCGCACGCATCGCTCAGGGCAAACAGGATAAACTCTATTTGGGCAACCTGTCATCGTTGCGTGACTGGGGATATGCTAAAGACTATGTCGAGTGCATGTGGATGATCCTGCAGCACGATCACCCAGACGATTTCGTCATTGCGACCGGTGTTCAGCACTCCGTTCGCGAATTCGCCACACTGGCGTTTCACGAGGCTGGTATCGAACTCGCCTGGCAAGGGCAGGGCATCGACGAAAAAGGTATCGACAAAGCTACTGGCCGTGTTCTCGTCGAGGTCAGCAGCGACTTTTATCGACCGACTGATGTCGTTAACCTCTGGGGGGATCCCACAAAGGCCAAAAATGAACTCGGTTGGAATCCCGAAAAAACAAGTTTTGAAGAACTCGTTCGACGTATGGTCAAGCATGATATGGAAAAAGTCGCCGTCGAACGCGCCGGTGAACGCATTAAAATGAATTTGGAAGAGTATTTGGAAAAAGGCGTTGTGAAATAGTTTAGTGGTTAGTGGTTAGTGGTTAGTGGTTAGTGGTTAGTGGTTAGTGGTTAGTGGTTAGTGGTTAGTGGTTAGTGGTTAGTGGTTAGTGGTTAGTGGTTAGTGGTTAGTGGTTAGTG
>JAZUKH010000203.1:0-3940 GCA_045643185.1 Myxococcota bacterium
AGATGCGGCCTTTCGGTTTGTCGTCCTTCTTATTCTGGTTTTTCATCGGACCAACGCCCGCTTTGGCTCCGCCATCACCGCCAATACCCGCTTTGCAGAACAGACATTCTTTCCACTGAGGCATCATGGTGCGGTTGCAGACCGGGCAGATGCGTCCTTCGAGCTTCACGCCCTTCTTTTCGGCTTCTTCGATCGCTTTCTGACGCTTTTCGGCGCGTGCGGCATTGAGTTCTTCCGCCGCTTCGCGCGCGCAGAACATGCACTCTTTCCAGTCTTTCTTCATTGTGCGACGGCATTTCGGGCAACGTTCGCCGCGTTCGATCTCTTCTTGAATGCGTTGTTCTTCTTTTGCCGCTTCCATTTCTTCCAGAGTCTTCTGGTGTTTGCGCCAAAGCAGAAAAACGATAAGGGCGATCAAAAGAAGCACAAAGATGATGCCGCAGACGATCCCAAATAGCTTCCAGTTAAAGCGAAGATCCTTGATCGTCACTTCTTTGGAAGGCTCCGATTTGACGTGGATACCGCCTTCCTTCATCGCTTCGAGCGAATACGTTACCGTCTGATTCACGCGTAGTCCGGACTGTCTGAATTCAATGAACGTCTGCGCGTAAATCTCGCCCCAGGCGTCCTGGATGCAGGCATTGATCTTCTCGACGCTGTCGGCATCGCGATACGTGCCGCCCGTCTTGCGCGCAAGACCTTCAAAAAGCGGGATCAGGCTGTCAATAAAGGGTTTGTACATGATGACGTAAATGTGGACGTCGTTTTCTTTGGCAAGTCGAAACATGTCAAAGATCGTCTTTTGAACGTCATCACGACGAAATGTGTAGGTGTCGAACGCGTCCGTGACAAGAATGATCGCGCGGCGCGCGTCTTTGCGAAGATTCGCCGGGTCGGTGATCTCTTCAAGTGCCTTGTCAAGGCTGGCGTACATGAACGAAGGCTGTGCCTGCGGATGCGTCGAACTCATGACTTCTTCGACGTCTCCGGCTGGACCTAGCGGCGCCACATTGATCGCACGCCCGTCGTCAAAGAAACCTGCGACGCGGTCCTGCTTGCGCGTCTGTTCCAAAATGTGTGAAAAACTCTTCTTGATCGTATCCATATCGTCGTCCGAAAATCGCTCGGAAAACGGGATGACAAATGCAATATCGAGGGGAAGATCGCTCTCGTAAAACGATTTGAGCTTGATCTTGTTTTTCACAAGCGTGCCGTCCGCATACACTTCGATGGCCACGCGTTCGTCGGGTTGAACAGGATGGGCTTTTTTGTCCAAAAATGTCGCGGAAATACGGATCTCAGGCGCCTTTTCGACGTTCACATCGTCGATCTTGATGCGGTATTCTTCCGGAACGAAGGGCGATTCTGCATTGGAAATACCTGAACACGAAAGCGCCATTGCCATCGTAAAAATGGCCGTTCTGAAAATGCGTTTGAATGACATGGCGGCTCCTACATTCCGAAACTGAAAGTGCTGATGAGGACTTCGAGCGTTTCAGACTCACAACGACGTCCCGCGCGGTCTTCAACGATGGCACACAAATCGTAGGATTCCGCCTTGGTCGGAATATACGGAACTCGGAATTCAATATCGGGAGAGCCTTTTAGCTTCTCAATGACCGTTTCGGCGCCATCGTGACGCGCGACGAACGTGACTTGGGTCGAGGTCGGGGCTTCCAGATCGAGATGAAGCGTCATTTTCATGCCGGGAAGCGCGCGCCAGTCATCAAAATATGCCCGTCCTTCCAGCTTCTGCGTCGTCGCTGCTTTGGCGCCCAGGCCAAACATCGCGGCCGCTGCGGCACCCAGTTCGATAAAATGTCGTCTCGTCCATTGCATATTGAAAGCCCTCCGGTGTATGCGGTTTCAAAACTATATAATTATAGTATTAGAAGCGGGTTCATGCAAGGGCGCGGGCTATTCGCTTCGCGAATACGCCCGACGCGTGCGGCTATTCGCAAATGCGAATACGCCGCACAAATGCTCAACGCACGTTGAAATGCTTATTCACCCAGCGTGATACGCGTGGTACGGAGCGAGACCATGCCGTAGATGGTCCACGCAAGATACAATACACTCACCACAACCAGTTCAGGGTTCAACGGCAGCAAAAGCGCAGAAATCGTGATCAGACCGCCCACGAGCATGCCGATCTGTTTGATGCGTTTTAATTTCGCATGATAGACATCTTCGCTCATAGCACTGCCATTAGCTTCCTTGAACTTGTTCGCATGATAGGGCAGGTCGGAGATCCATTTGCTCAAATAGATCTGGAAAAGACCGAGGGCCACGAAAATGATCGTGTGCATAAAGCCAGGCTGCACGTAAGCATTGTCTTTGCCATAAATAAAGGCATTCACGCAGATCAGCATGTTCACAATGTTTAAAAAGAGCATGGCCGCAACGTTCAAATATACCCCTTGACGCGCATCGTCTTCGAGACCTCGCTGCTTGTTGACCCACGAGGTAACGCAGAACAGCAACGAAACTAAAAAACCGATGATCGGCATAAACATATATTCGATCGGGTCACCAATGCGGTCGGGCACACCGTCCAGGTTAAAGTGCAACGGCACCTGATCTGGCATGACGGCAATAAAACAGCCTGATAAGATAAACATCGTGACTGTGAGAATCAGCGACAAAATGTATGCTTTCTTCATACTCTTCCTCCTTTTTGTCTAGGCTGGACTTCGTTTGGTCGCGAACCCCAGTTTGATGCATATCTCAACTTCAAATTCTAATCGAAATCGAGACATGCGACAATGTATATTTCCCGGTCAACGGGAAAATCCAAATTCCTTTTCTTTCACTTGCGCGCACGAAGCTGCGCGTTGGGAACATGATCGATGTCCCAGCATATAAACTGACGATTCCTGCGATTTACATAATACTTTTACGATATTAAAAAGCGAACCAGAGATCCTTTTGAATGGCGGCGGTAGGACGGGCTGCCTGTTGGTCTGTCGCAGCGTTTATAAAATACTGTATAAACGCGTGCAGGGCGCGTTCGTTCTGCCGTGATTCCAAGGCATTGACGAGTTCCAGCCAGGCCATGATGGGCGCGTGGTCGAATTGGTTGTACAAAAGCTCGCGTTCTTCGGCACTTGTGGCGGCGAACCATTGTCGAATGGCGTTTGAAACGGGCATTTGAGCATAGAAGGCAGCCTGGCGTTTGATCTCGAGGCGTCGCACGACGCTGCGTGGCAGCGTCTGGGTGAGCATGGCACTGTACTGGATCGCGGCGATCGTCGGCAGACCGGCGTACCACAAAAGATCCGCTTCGCGTTCCTGCCAGACGAGTTTTTCGCTGGGCGTCCAGGCTGAGCGATCGACCGTGTTCAGGCGCGTCATCAAATGCGTCCGGCTCTCGGCATCGTCGGCAATGCCGCGCATCATCAGGTATTGCCAGTCGTGTTCGAGATCGCGCACGGTCAGCGGCGTGTCGCTCTTAATGGCGTTGATGCCCAAAAAGTCATTATCGTCGCCGCTCAGGCACTGGGCCAGGGCGTTTTCGGAACAGGTCTGATCGGTCAGGCATCGATAAAAAGCTGATTCTTTGGCTGCGGCAAAGCGTGCGCATGTTTTGGCAAAGATCGACGAACGACCGAACTTGATGGCGGCAAGCGCGTCGGCGCGGGCGTTTCGATGATGCTGTGCCAGATCGACTTTCCAAGCGGCAAACGCGTCATCAAGCGGCACCTGGAGGATGTCTTCAAAACCACCGGGCGTTTGTTGTGACAGCACTTTGACCTGGTCGATGCCGTAGTGTTCGATCAACCAATGGACGAACGAGCCAGCCAGCGTGTAGGCAATGGGGGACGGAAGCGTCCAGAAGCCGTAGAACAGCTTGGTAGGCGTGATCTCGTGAAAGGCCGGGGCCAGATCGGGCGCGTTCAGGATGGCTGCACTCCAGGTGTGCAGGTCGAACTCGTCGATG